>JBBRRN010000086.1:0-10309 GCA_038200685.1 Nitrospirales bacterium | reverse complement strand
GGTTCTGATGAGGTGCTGGTGGTTGAGTCCTTCGCGACTCAGCGGCAGGGCCGACGAACCGGCAATTTGGGTCGTCTCTCGAAAAAGATGGAGCTTGCCGAACTAGTGTCATTAGCTCGCCGGCAGGTCAAGGAGCGGTCATGAAATCTTTGTCAGCGGCCGATCTGTCCCAGCCGAAGCTGCCTCCTCAGAATCTGGAGGCCGAGCAGTCGGTCCTCGGCGCAGTCCTCCTCGATAATAGCGCGATGGCCAAGGCGATGGAATTGCTGGTCGAAGAGAACTTCTATCGCACGTCAAATCGGAAGATCTATCGTGCGATGCTGGAATTGTCGGACGTGGGAGAAGTCATCGATCAGATTACGCTGACGGAACGGTTGAAGGCGCAGGGGGAAATAGAAGCCGTTGGTGGTGCAGCGTATTTAGCGGAACTCGTGCAGAGTGTCGCCAGCTCCGCCAATATCCGCTACCACTGCAAGATCGTGCGCGACAAGGCGTTGCTGCGAGAGCTGATCCATACTTCCACAGAAGTGCTCACGCGCGGGTACGAAGGCACTTCTTCAGTCGATGATCTGCTCGATTTTGCGGAACGGTCGGTGTTCAGCATCGCCCAGGGGAAACTGGATCGGTCGTTCACTCCCATTAATTCCATCATTAAGGAAAGTCTCGACCTTGTCGATAAACTATCGAAACGGAAAGAACATATCACAGGCGTTCCCACAGGCTTTTACGATCTCGACGACATCACGGCAGGACTCCAACCTTCCGATCTCGTGGTGATCGCAGGGAGGCCCAGCATGGGAAAGACCAGCCTGGCGCTGGGGATGGCAGCCCATGCCGCCATCAACGCGGGTACCGTGGTGGGAATTTTCAGTCTGGAAATGTCAAAGCCGCAGATCGTCCTGCGTATGTTGAGTTCAGAGGCGCGAGTCGATGCGCATGCCCTCCGGATCGGCAAGCTTCAGAAAGAGGATTGGTGGCGTCTTGCGGAGGCGGCAGGCCGGCTTGAACAAGCGCCAATCTATATAGACGATACCGGCGGCATCACCGTGCAGCAGATGCGAGGTAAAGCGCGCCGGTTGAAAGCAGAACGGGGGCTGGATCTCTTGATTGTCGACTATCTCCAGCTGATGCAGGGGCGGAGCGACTCGGAATCTCGCCAGCAGGAAATTTCCGATATTTCTCGTTCGTTGAAGGCTTTGGCCAAGGAACTCAACGTACCGGTTGTGGCATTGTCGCAGCTTAGCCGTGCGGTGGAAGCTCGAAAGCCACCGATTCCCATGCTGGCGGATCTCCGCGAGAGCGGCGCGATTGAGCAAGATGCAGACGTCGTCATGTTCATTTACCGTGAGGATGCGTACGATCAGAATTCCGAACGGAAGGGCATTGCCGATATTCTCGTGCTTAAACATCGCAACGGCCCGACGGGGAAAAGAGAGCTCTTCTTCCACGACCGTTTCGCGAAGTTCGAAAGCCTCGACAATCGAGAAGTCGTTTGACCCTGTGCGACCCCACTCGTATAATCTTTCTCACCACCACGACTGGATCTGAGTCTGCCAAGGGGAACGTATAATTGTTCACGACACGAGTCATTCTGAGCCGAACGACGAACAGTCGAGTTTCCGCATTGATTTCCAGCGTCATGTGCTGGTTACTTTCCCTGATGGTGGTGGCCTGCGCGAGTGCGCCTCAGACACCTGATAAGATACCCGCCTCTGCCGATACGCCGAAGCCGGCATCCTCGGCTCATTCCCCCAATGCGACTGCGGCATTTCATTTTATGCTGGGGTACCAAGCCGAGCTTGCACAGAATACGGATCGTGCGATTCAGGAATATCAAACCGCATTGAAGGCGGATCCGGCGTCTCAGTCTGTGAAGGCCAGGCTGGCCAGTCTCTATTTTTCCCTGGGCGATATGCCGAATGCTGTTAACTATGCGGATCAAGCGGCGGAGGGTTTGAGCCAAGATGGTCAGTTGCTCACACAGATGGCAGGGATTCTTGCCAGCGCGGGGCAAGGGGAACGTGCAGTGAAATTATTGGATCGCGCGATCGAGATTGATCAGACATCCGGCGATCCCTATTTTACGAAGGGACTGTTGCTGCTGAGCCTGAAACGGCAGCCCGAAGCGGAGCAAGCCATTCGAGCCGGGTTGGCGAGGGCGCCCGAGTCCGCCGTTGGTTATTATCACTTGGGGCGCATACTGCTCGATGCGGAGAAAGGGGCGGAGGCCGCAGCGAGTTTGGAACGGGCGATTGCGGTGAATGCCTCGTTTGAACCAGCCTACCTAGCCCTGGCTTCGGTGTATGAATCGCAGAAGGCTCCAGATCGAGCGGTGGCCGTGCTGCGAAAATATCTTCAGACGGTGAACTCTCGTAGTCGGGATATCCGGCATCAGTTGGTTCGGCTCTATGTCGCGACCAAAGATTATCAGGGAGCCAGGAAAGAGTTGACTGATTTGCTGGCGGAGGACCCGTCGGACACCGATGCTCAGCTTCGACTGGCACTCCTGTATGGAGAGGAAAAGGAGTATCCCAAGGCGATCGACCAACTGATCCAGATTCTGAGGGCACGCCCGACGGAACTCAAAATCAGAGATTACCTCGGGTATCTCTACGAGGAGTCCAAAGATACGAAGAAGGCCATCGAGACGTATACGTTTAACGTGCAACTTGAGCCGTCTTATTTCGAAGGGCATTTGCATCTTGGCCTGTTGTTCTATCGATTGAAGCAATTTCCCGATGCCGTGACGCACTTGACGAAAGCCATCACGATTAATCCCAAGGCGCCTGAAGCCCACATAGTTCTGGGATTGACGTATCTCCAGAAGGACCAGTTCGATGATGCGGCAAAGGTGTTGGAAGACGGTATCGGCCACAACCCAAAGAATGCCGATTTGCACTTCAATCTTGGCACCGTCTACGACAAGCTCAATCGATTCGATGACGTCGTGCGCGCGATGGAGGTGGCAATCAAGCTGGATCCCCATCATGCCGATGCACTCAATTATCTGGGGTATAGCTACGCAGAGCGGGGAGTTAAGATCGACCAGGCCCTTTCCCTGACCACGCGGGCTGTCGCGCTCAAACCGAGCAATGGGTACTATATCGATAGCCTCGCCTGGGCCTTGTTTAAATCAGGAATGCTTACTGAAGCCTTAACGGAAATAAAGCGTGCTGTGGCGCTTGCCGAGGATGATCCGGTGCTCTATGAGCATCTCGGGGATATCTATGCCACACAACGAAACCTGTCAGACGCCCGTGAATCCTGGCTCCGTGCTCTGGAGCTTGACCCATCCAATAGTAAGTTGATGGATCGATTCCGTGAGCAAGGGATGGGCGACCCGGCACAGGAAGAACGTATCCAACAGGCCAAACGGCGTGTAACTGAGAAGACGCAAGCTCGCTAGCACATCTCGATACCTCTCTCTAGCAGCGGCTCCATCTTTGAATTCAATTCAGGCTATCTCCCCGAATTCTCTTCCCGTCATCTAATGGGCTGATTTGCAGCTCTGTCTTCTCACGCTAAATAGCTGTCTTTACTCGTTGTTTTACTTGTGCAGATGGGCGAAGTCCATGAATCAACCTTCTCCGTGAAGAGCAAGTGGACGAGATCAGGTCCCGTGCGGTGGATGACAAATATTGGCAGATCAGAGCAAAAGCTGGAGAGACATCCTCCGCCCAGGATCTGTCGCCTAGTAAGCCAAGAATCCTAACTATTTGATATTTCATGTGACTAAGTTTTTCTTGGCCTAGTCATGCACCAGGCATCGAACCTGCTACAGGACTAGGTAACAACAATCGGACGCGAGTTCCGATGAGAGAAAGAAGCAAGCAAGGGTGTGAAGGGGCGTTAGTGAACCATCAACAAGGAGGCAGTACGATGTTGAAGCAGTTGAAAGGGCAAAAAGGTTTTACCCTGATCGAGTTGATGATCGTTGTGGCGATCATCGGGATCTTGGCGGCCATCGCCATCCCGAACTTCATCGCCTATCAGGCGAAGTCGAAGCAGGCAGAGGCGAAGGTCAGTCTTGGTGCGATTTTTACCTCAGCCGTGGCCTTCCAGGCTGAGACGGCTCCCCAGACTTTTGCGCCCTCGACCATCGGTCTGATCGGGTATCAGCCGTCTGGAAGTCCTCGTTACTCGTTCTGGTATGCCGTTGACCCAACTGTTGGTGGCCCTGGCCCTGGCACCCCCACCATATTTACTGGTGCTCCCGTTGTAGTGGCCGGTTCTTGTAACACAGCCACCACACTTGGCACTGCCCCGACTATTGCAGCAAGTCCGGCCGGATTTACCGCTGGTGCTAAGGGGAACATCGACGGTGACGTGGCTTGTGACGAGTGGACTATGAACGACCAGCGTTCCTTGGTCAACGTGAAGAACGATGTGTCGGCGACAACCTAACGTGCTAGTCTGAAACGGTTAGGGTACCGCCGTTGTGGAGGTAATGAGGGAGAGGGGCCTTGATGGTCTCTCTCCCTCTCTCGTTGTGGGGCAAACGACAGAATTTCTTGACAGGATTTAGGGTAACTTCTACGTTGGTTTTGCCATGACCACTGCTAAGAACGGAGCAAAACTACTCTGCTTCGGTATTAAGCGCATAGAATTTTTTGAGTCACAGCCTCAATGATCGAACATTGCGAGAGAGAACAGCTCGTTAATGCCAAAGCGAGGGAAGCCACCTTCAGTCCATTGATAGGGGGAGTGGTTAGGGGGCTCGTCTCAACCCTAAAGAGGCACCTATTTTCTTGGCCTCTCTCACCGGCGGTTCTTCTTCTCGGAAGCCTCATCATCTTCTCGCCCCTGATCGAAGGCGGGACTACGCACTTGCCTGTTTTGATTATGCGGCTGATCCTTCTCGGAGCACTCACTGCATGGACGATGTATCGGATGAGGTTGAAAGAGATTCCGCTCATCCGGAGTCGTTTTATTCCTGTTCTCGTGTTGTTTTTAGGATGGGCGGCTCTCTCGTTGTGGTGGGCTCCCTACAAGAATCCAAGTGTCCAATGGTTCGTCAGTCTCCTGATGTATGCCGTAGTGTTCGGTGCTGTCCTCCAGGGTATCCGGACGAAACAACAGGTGCGGCAAGTCATCATGGTTGTGGTAGGAATGGGGCTTTGTGAAGGGGTGCTGGGGATCGTTCAGTATGTCTGGTTTGGGGAAGCGAGGGCAAAGGGCACATTCTTTAATCCAAACTTCTTTGCGACGTATGAGGTTGTGGTCCTGTCTATTGCACTCGCTCTATTGAGCGGTATCCCCCGGAGCGAGATGAAACGATGGCAGAGTGTATTTCTATGGAGCATCGTCGCCATCACGTTTTGCGCATTCATGTTCGCCCAGTCACGAGGAGCCTTGTTGGCATTGGTCACTGCCGTAGTATTCATCGGTTGTTACCGTTTTGGAAAGGTTGCTCTGCTAATCCTCATCGTGAGCCTCGTAGCAGGGGTTGTGATTCCGAATCCTCTCAAGCAGCGGATGGTCGACGTTGCCGCGCAGGATCCCTATGCTTTTAGCCGAGTAGATATTTGGAAGAGCTCGGTGGAGCGTATTGCCGATCGACCATTGGGCATAGGGCTGGGGATGTACAAATACTCCTCGTTCCAATATCGGTTTCCTATTGAGTTCAGCATTGTTCGGTATGTGAAAAGGGCTGAGTCTGCGCATAACGAGTACCTACAGATGGCAGTCGAATTGGGAGTGGGAGGAGTGGTTATCTTCTTATTTGGCATTTGGATATGGGGAAGGGAAGTACAGGTTGCTTTGCGTAGCGAGTTAGAGCCTTGGGAGCGAGGGCTCGTCACGGGGCTGACTGGCGCTGTGCTGGGCATCTTAGCGCATAGCATGGTGGATTCGGTGTTTCATGAGCCCGCGCTGGTCATTCTCCTGATTGTGTGCGGAGGCTTTGTCTTTGTGTTTCAATCTATCAAGAAACCTGACATCTCATGGCAGAGCGTACCCTTTTCTTCCCATCCGGTACGGGTCACTCTTGTTCTGCTTTGCGGAGTTCTGCTTGCGGTCCTCATCATCCAGCCGGCAGCGGGGTGGTACGCTCACGAGCGAGGGCAGGCCGAGGCTCAAGTTGGCCAGCAGGATCTAGCATTGGACTGGTTTGACCGGGCATCGTTCATCGATCCGGGCACCACCGGATACCATGATGCCAGTGCACGGACACTCGTCCAGCTCTTCCATCAGTCAGGCGATCCGCATCGGTTGGTGAAAGCCATTGAGGAAGAAGAGCAGGCAATCGAGCTGAACCCGTTAGATGGGAGGTTTCCATATCGGTTGGGAACGATCTATGGTTTACTGGCACAACAAAGTTTTTCACAGGAGCAACATGATCTCCTGCTGAATCAGGCCGCACAGGCATACGAACAAGCCATTCATGCTGATCCGTACTCTCCCCTGAGCTATATGGCATTGGCGAACATTCGGTTGCCACAAGGACGGGTGGAGGAAGCAAAATTATGGTTGCAGCGAGCCGTAGGCACTGAGCCAAACTATCTTCCGGCTCGCGCGGTACTTGCGGAACTCTCTCTGAAGGCTGGAGAACACGAAGCTGCGCAATCGGAATTCGCCGCGATCGTTGCCGTCCAACGAAAATATGAGCGGGAGGTCCTGAGCGACATCGAACGTCAGTTTATCAGCGTCGATCTTTCCCCGCTAGGAAGGGCGTTGACTCCGGAGTCTAAGCCATGAGCGCGATGCGACGACCTCTCACGCTGTTGGCTACTGGTACAGTGTTGGCCGCTTCCTTGGTGGCGCTTCAAATACCATTGACTCACTGGGTCGATTCCAAGCCAAAACTCCATCAGATGACGTATTTGCCAAGCGGGGACTATCTGCGGATGGCCTCGTTGGGGTATCGGGGGTTGGTTGCCGATCTGCTCTGGCTTCAAGCGATCCAGGTGATGGGCGAGCGGAAACTTTCAGAGGAAGAAGGCCATTGGCTCTACGACGCGGTGGACCGGATCACGACACTTGACCCAAAGTTCGTGCGCGCGTACGAGGCTGGAAGCCATGCACTCTGTATACTTGTTGTGATGCCCGAGGAAAGTAACCGTCTCTTGGAAAAGGGTATACAGCACAATCCCCAAGAGTGGAAATTGCCGTTCCTATTGGGGATCAATTATTACTTTGAGTTGGGAGACGATGCAAAGGCGGCAGAGGCTATGGCCAAGGCGGCTCGTCTTCCAGGAGCCCCTGACGGCATCGCTCGTCTGGCTGCAAAACTGTTTGTGTCGGCTAGATCTCCCCAACAGGCTGTCGAACTGTTAGCAAAGGTGTATGAGGAAACCTCGGATGAGAATGTGCGAAAGATGCTGGAGGTTAGGCTAAAAGAGTCCATTGTTGAACGGGATCTCCAGATCTTGGAGCAAGCGATCAGCCGATATCAAGCGAAGTATACGCGCCGACCTGAGCACCTGGAGAATTTAGTTGAACCAGGGTTGCTTCGAGAATTGCCGAGGGAGCCGTTCGGAGGACACTATCTCTATGAGTCTGCGACGGGGGCTGTCCGCAGCAGCGAAGTGAAAGAGCGCATGCGAGTTACGGTTCGTAGACGAGGCCAGTACCAATGATAGTTGTAAGTGCCTGTTCGACGGCCACTGAGAATCGTTGAGCGCGCGCGTCAGAAGGTGGGCGAAGACAGCGCTGGTCAATAACGAGAGATGTGTATGGAGAGGGCCTTTCCTTGCTGCAGAGAAGTCTGGAAAACTTGAACAATCTAAGGGGATTGCTATCATTGTCTCGATGAGAGGTTGTCTCGATGAAGATCAACTGACAAGCCAAACTTGTTCGAGCCACACAGCGTTCCCTCCGGGTAGTTATTGCAGTGAGCATGGAGCCAATGGACGCAATCGTTATTGATAGGCTGACCAAAACGTATAAGCCACTGTGGCCGTGGAAGAAGCCGGCCACAGTGCTCTCCGATGTTTCGCTATCGGTGAGAGAAGGAGAGATTTTTGGGTTCTTGGGCCACAATGGCGCGGGCAAAACGACAACGATGAAGATCCTGCTGGGGCTACTTCGAGCGACGAACGGCCGGGTTGAGCTCCTCGGTTCTCCCGCTGAACATGTAACTGTGCGCGCCAGAATTGGATATTTGCCTGAATCCCCCTATTTTTATGATTATCTGACCGCAGAAGAATTTCTGTGTTTCTATGGAAAGCTTGCTGGGTTAGATCGAGAGACGATTCGGAAACGTATTCCGCTGTTGCTGGAACGCGTGAGTCTCACTGAAGCCCGGCACAGGCAGCTACGAAAATTCTCCAAGGGAATGCTGCAGCGGATCGGTCTTGCGCAGGCCCTTATTCACGACCCTGAACTCGTGATTCTTGATGAGCCCATGTCCGGACTTGACCCCATCGGTCGTAAGGAGGTCCGGGACCTCATTCTTGGGCTCCGGGATCAAGGCAAGACGGTGTTTTTCAGCACGCACATTATTTCGGATGTCGAAATGATATGCGATAGAGTCGGTATTTTGGCGAGAGGCAAGATGCTTGCGCTGGGGCGCATTGAAGATCTTGTTAACGCACATGTCGCACGGTCTGTTGAGGTTGTCTGTGACGGAGTGGTTGGCGATGATCTCCCTGACGTTAAACAACTGGCAGCACGGATTCTGCAGAGGGGAGATCGATGCCTGATTATTCTCTCTGGTCAGGAGCACTTGGAGAAGGTACTTGCGGTGCTTCGGCAGGCGGGAGGCAGGCTTGTTTCGGTGATTCCTCACAAGGGCTCACTCGAAGAGATCTTCCTTGAGCAGACCAGTCGGAGGGCGTGAGATGCATCTCCTAATGGTTGTGGCTGGAAATACGTTTCGAGAGACGATTCGCGACAAGATCCTCTACAACCTTGTGCTGTTTGCAGTTCTTCTTATTGGGACATCGGTTCTTTTGGGGACACTCACGATTGGCGAGCAGGCTCGCATCGTCAACGACCTGGGGCTGGCCGCCATCAATCTGGTTGCAGTCATCATCGCGATCTTCGCCGGGATCGGCCTTGTCACGAAAGAGATCGAGCGTCGTACGGTCTATACGATTCTCGCAAGGCCGATTACGCGGGTGCAGTTTGTATTGGGAAAGTATATGGGCCTCGGACTAATCGTGATCGTGAACATCACGATTATGTTTGTTATGTTCCTAGGGACGATATTGTTGACCGGCAATGCGATTCACGGTTCGTTATTTCAGGCAGTTGAACTGATTCTTGTGGAAGCATTGCTTGTCATGGCCATAGCTCTTTTCTTCTCGACGTTCAGTTCTTCGACTCTCAGCGCGACAATGACGCTTGGCCTCTTCGTCATTGGGCATCTCACGAGCGACCTCAAGGACATTGCGGGGAAGAGTCAAAGCCAGTTCACGGAAGCCGCACTGACCGCGTTATATTATATTTGCCCAAACCTAGAGATGTTGAACATCAAGGGGCAGGCGGCGAGTGGCCTTCTTGTCGCGGCTGGATATCAGGCGACGGCAACTGTCTACGGGTTATTGTACGCTGGGCTCTTATTGACAGGCGCCTGTTTGATCTTCCAGCGCCGCGACTTCTAAACGGTCCTTCCAGTACAGGAATAATCTTGGATGAGAGCCCTTGCGGTACTCCCTCCGGACCGATGGATGGAGGCCAATCTCCTGGACACTCTTCGTCGGCATTATTGTGATGAATTGCGAGTATTCACCTATCCTGGCGGCATGGGGCAACTGGGATCGAAGCAATGGAGGGCTCAGCGGAACGAATTGAACCACCAATTGCTGGAATTGGCGCGCGGGCTGAAAGCGGCCGGGAAACTCGATCTAATTTTTTGCATTGTCTACGACGACTTCCTCTTGGTTGAGACGGCTAAGCAGCTGCGTGGTCTTGGGGTGCCGATGGTCAACTATCATGTGGACATGGCATTCCAGTGGTACCGAGTTATTCGTACGGCTCCATACTTTGATGTGTTGGCGGTTGCCCAGTTGAGCAATGCCGAATACCTTCGGCCCTATAACCCCAATATAGAATGGATGCCGATGGCGGCAAACCCGAATTTCTACTTTCGCCATGCTGTGCCTAGGTCAAGGTGCGAGCACGCTGTTTCCTTTATCGGAAGCTTCAATCCCTTTCGCCGGGCGTTACTTGCCGAATGTGTGAGCAAGGGGATTAAGCCGGTTGTATTCGGACGTGGATGGAAATCTGAGAGTCCGAGTCCCTACCGGTTTCTCTGGGATCCCTACAAGATTTTTCATGATCTCCGATACTACGGATCTGCGCGATGGAAGGCTGAGGGAAGCGAGAGTGTGCTTGGCCCATTGCGACGGAAGTATGCCAGACGATT
>JBBRRN010000085.1:0-10348 GCA_038200685.1 Nitrospirales bacterium | reverse complement strand
CCTGGAATCGTACCAGAGCGACATGTCATAGCCCTTGTCGCTCCCGCCCCCCCATGTGGTTGTACTCGCCATACCCTGACCTCCTTGTTACGGAATTGACTATCACTGCGTATTGAGACCCACCCCTCACCCCATCCCACTCATCCATCTTGTCACCGCGTCAGTTGCTCACCGAGAAGACAGGCCCCTCGGATAGAGAGGCCTATCTACCTCAGCGAGAGACGCCGGGGGTGTTACAGCGTCACTCAAACAGGGGGACCAATTCAGCCTCCGTCTCTTTGCTGTGGTCATCTCGCTACATTGCCTTGACACGTTAAGCAGTAGATGGCTGTTCAATGTTGGTACCAAATATGTCCAATGTATAAGCCGTATTGTCCAATGTGTCAAGCGTTATGTAATAAATATTTGACAAACATTGGACACTATAATAAAATCAAAATAAAGTATGAATGTTCATAGAATTCATAGAGTTGCAAAACTCACTGGTCTATCGAAAGTTGTCATTCGGGTTTGGGAGCGCCGTTACGGGTTTGTCAAACCTTCACGGAGCGCTAATCGCTATCGAGAATACAGCGACGAAGAGGTGGCACTCCTTCGCTTTGTGAAGGCTCAGATGGAACAAGGCGCAACGATTGGTTCACTCGCAGCAGAGGGGCATGATCCGCTTATCGCACGCATGCATGTCGCAACTCCGGTTTCCATAGAGGAGCAGAAGCCGCATGAGCGTCTGTTGGATGATTTGATGGAATCGCTAGCCCCGCTCAATAAGGCACGATTTGAGCGTAGACTCAATGGCGCCGTGGCTGTCATTCCATTTGAAGAAGCAGTCCAGCGGATTTTGCTTCCACTGCAACGACGAGTCGGCGAGCTGTGGCACCAAGGTCGATTGAATGTCGGAGTCGAACACTATGTGACGAAGATCATTCAACAGAAGTTATTTTCGGTCATGAATCAACTTCCGGTGAATGAATTTGGCCCGCGAATTCTGATCGCCTGCCCTGAAGGTGAAACACACGAGATTGGGGCCCAAGCCGTGGCCTACATCGCAGCGATGAAAGGGTGCCATGTGTATTACCTCGGTCCTAATCTTCCCAGTTCAGACCTGGCAACTTTCTGCGAGACGATCAAGCCCGACCTCGTACTGCTCTCTCTCACTGAGATCAAGGCGGAGGCTGTCGTGCTTCAACTGCTGAAGGAACTTGAGCACCTCGCCACTCGTTGCTCTGTGGCTGTAGGTGGCCAGGGGGCTCGAGCCATTGAAGATCGCCTTCGTGAAACCAAGATCGAACTACTCGACGATCTCGCGGCACTTCACAACCGCCTGACGATTCTTCTTTCAACTCGCACACTCGTTGATCGTTCCTACTATTGAAACAGCTCAAGGTAGATTGGAATGAGTCAATTCCGCATTGTGTAGGCGCGGTCGCCCACGATCCCCTGCACACCAATGTCCACGGCATGGAGCCGCTCGCCACGCATGGAATTGACCGGGTATCGAAAGAGATCTTGCACCACGCCGATCTGATGTCTTTCCATGAATCCGTCCATCTCCTCCCAGCCTGTGACACAGCCATGGGAGATCGCGTCTTTTGCTTATTTTCCTTTGGGCTTCCACTCCCGAGCCAGCTTTTTGGCTTCGTCGACCTGGTCGGGGTCCATCCGTTTGGCGAGGGCATCCCGCAGCCTGGCCCCGGCCTCCACTCCGTGTGCTGACCCAAGGCTGTACCACATGTGGGCTTTGACATAGTCTTGCGGCACGCCTTCCCCACGTTCATACAGCTCACCAAGTCTTCGCTGCGCTAATTCGTTGCCTTTGTTGGAGGCCAGCCGTAAATAGTACACGGCCATTTTGTAATCCTGCTGGCCACCCCGAGCATACATCAACAATATTCCCAGATTGACTTGGGCTTCCGTATACCCTTGGATCGCGGCTTTTTCGTACCACAGCCGCGCTTTGGCATCGTCTTTTGTGACACCTTTTCCGTTGCCATAGAGCAGGCCGAGTTGGTACTGCGCGCCAGCTTGGCCCTGCTCGGCCAGCGGTTGCCACTCACGCAAGGCTGTGGCGTAGTCCCCGCTTTGATAGGCCTTCTCGCCTGTTTTGAAGTCCGCCCATGCAGGGGCTGCGAGATACGCAATTGACAGGACCAGGGCGACGGAGATTCGAGGGGCTACGAGTCGGTGGTTACACATAAAAACCATGCGTGGCCAGATGTGACATGAGAGTCTGCGTTGAGAAAAGGTGAATGTGCCATGCCATGGTGCCTGTCCTCATGTGTTTCCTGCGCGCGTGATACTGCTGGTTCTTCGGTGGGCTGGGTCGCGTTTGGGTTGTTCGGCGCTCACTTGCCTTTCGGTTTCCACTCCCGTGCCCGCTTTTGCGCCTCGGTAATCTGGACAGGCGTCATCTGCCTGCTGAGATCAGCGCGGTATCCTGGCGCGTGTGCATTTCCGTTTCCTGCAGCCAGGCTGTACCACATGTAGGCGTCGACGACGTCCATGGGTACGCCTTGGCCGAAGGAAGACTGTAGGCCGAGGTAGAGCTGCGCCTTGGCGTCTCCCTGAGCCGCGGCTTTCTCATACCACTGGCGTGCTTTTGTATAATCCAGTGGAACGCCGTCCCCATTTTCATACAGCAACCCGAAGTAGAACTGTGCACGTGCGTCTCCCTGCTCAGCCAGCGGCTGCCACTCACGCAAGGCTGTTTTGAAGTCCCCGCGATTGTACGCCTCCATGCCGGCTTGAAAGTCTGCCCATGCAGGCTCAACGAGACAGACAATCGACAATGCAAGGGCGACAGACAATCGAAGTGTGATGAACCACCGATCCTCACGCATAAGACTCTCTCTGCTGGTTCACGGATGAATCGATTGACGTCATGCTGAAGCGAGCCACACGTGTGCGGCTTGATCGCAAGATTTTTCCACACAAACTTCTGTCATCGTGACCATTTGGATAACAGCTTCATGGATCGTGATAGGTTGCTCATTCGAGAGCGTGCCTGTGAGTGCGAGGATTTCCTCCAGACGGATCGGTAGCTCTCTTGAGAGGCGTCTGCCAGATCGCAAGAGTTCCGGCACCGTACCATGGTTTTGGAATGGGCGTTTCGCTGGGAGGGATATTGTAGGGTGGCTAGAGAGAAGAGGCAAGGGACGAAGTGGGATATTGTGGTGTTTCCCCGGGAGTCGTCAAAAGAAAGTCTGATGAGAAGCGCCAGGTATACAAGACGATGGTCTTGAAACGTGAGAGCACATTGATAGGAGCGTGGAAAAATGAGTGGCGCCAAAGATAGGATTTGAACCTGCATGCCCTGCAAGAGTGTGCGACAGAACGCTCTTCCCGGGTTTTTCTTATTTCCAATCCTCCCTTAACGACGGATCAAGACCGTCGAGATTGGATACCATCGATCTTGGCGCTTCCCTGAGATGGCGAGATCGACAAAGGGTGCGCGGCTTCCTTGATCCAGAATCGCAACGTCCAGAACGTATGAACCCTCCGGTACATCTTCTGGTACGGTGACCACGTCTGCGACTTCGTGCTGTGTGCCAGGAAGCCATCGTCGTAGCTGTGCGGTGCTAGTCCACCGAGCGACGACATCGTCCTCACCAGATCTCAAGCGATAGGCTAACGGCCACTCGTGATAGATCGGAGCCACCCCGATGTTTTCCCATTGCGAACGCAGGGACAGTTTCCGGCCAGGTTGGGCTTCTGTGGCATGAGTCATCTCGCGGAGGACGAGTCGATAACCGATCTTGGTGAGGAATTCATCGACGCGCGATCGCCATTTGGGCGGAATCGGTGAGGACTTTGCATTCAAGACTGAGACATGCCACTCCAGCCCTTTTTTTAGAATCAGGTCGATATCGAAGTCTTTCTCATACCAGTCCTGCATCACGCCGCACACCTCGAATTGTACCGGAGCATTCTTCCAAGCATTGCTGATCGCCGGATCCTGCAGCACTCGCGTATAAGCATGCTCCATATGGTTCCACGTGGGACTGAAGTACCCGTAATCTCCGAAGCAATCTCCACGCCAGCCGGCTCCTTGAGAGACTGCGTACTTGAGCTGTCCCCCGTGAAGCATCACCAGGGGCGTGCCGGGAAAATACTTGAGGTACCAGTCTGTGATCTTGATCTGATTGTCCTCAACTGGGAAATACTGCTTGCACTGCGCTTCGACTCCCTGGCAACAGGCCATATTCCACTCGCCCCAACAACCGACTGAGCCGATATCAACATGATCGATATCCGGCGAACCGGCATAACGCTCCCCGAAAGCCTTGATGAGCTTTTCGTGGTACATGAGAAAGGTAGGGCTGTTGTAGTCAGGAAAGGCTCCTCCGCCTAGCTTCACACTCCCTACTCCCTTGCTGAGCAGCCATGCGGGCGAGCCGCCCTTGTACTCCGTCATGATACGAAAGGCCAAGGTCTCGCCCTTTGCCTTGGCTTGGTTGATGATTCGATCTACGACATCGAACGCATACTGGCCTTCCTCTGGCTCAAGATCTGACCAAGACCACCGGAAATAGGCCACCGTTTGACGCGGGTACTCATCAGCCGACGGAGGATGTTCGAATCCGAAATGAAAGTCGGCTAGTCCCATCCCTGGGTTGTAGAGTACGTTCTTGATCTCTCTAGGGTGGACCGTGACTGTTGGCTCGGCCTGCGCTGAGTCATCATGCACGATCGAATCTAGGTTGCCGGCAAGGCTCCAGACGCCTTGGAGCATGATCACCGCAAAGACCAATGAGGAGGGAAGCAATGTTCGAATGGAATAGTTCAGCATCTGACGGATACCTCTTGCCAATTGATATCGCACATCATCTGGACAGTCCTGCTTTCTGGCGGACACACATCAAATAAGTCGGGAAGAGATCGGACAGAGCAAGGTGACGAGCCGCCCTCTGAAGAGTGAAGAACTGAAGCGTGGTGGTGCCGAAGTCGGGATTTGAACACGGACACCCTTACCGGCGCTAGACCCCGAAGGGAGCGCGGTGTAGGGGGTTGCCGTGTCTTCCTGTATCTCACCTTTGCCTCTCCCCCCTCTATTCCCTGAAGTCCAGGATACAGCGCGATACCGCAGAAACCAATGGGTCAGAGTCGGAGGCCATGAAACACGGTCAAAGTCCCAACGGGATGATAGCTGTTGATTCGCACCGTGACCTTTGTGGAATGGAACCGGGTTGGACCTTGTGAGATCTGCCGGGTACCGCCCAGATACCGTATCGTAATGAATCCGGCCACGCCCCGCTTCTCATCACGGCCTGCACAGGCGAAGAACCGGTCGACCATCCGCCAATGAAGCACCCTTCCTGGCCCCATGTCATACCGACCGATTGATTGGGGCAATGTCCGTTCTGTTACCCCGAGGGTCTTCGTTTTCTCCTCCATTGTAAGTTCCCGACCGTATCACCTCCCGTATCAGCGATTCTAAACGTCTCTCTCACGCCTTGCGTAGTACCTGTACCCCTGTCGTAGTAGCCCTCCAGAGGGCGCACCCTTAACCGGACCGGTCAGGTGTGACAAAAACGAACAGAGAATATGTTATCTATACACCGCTAAAGTACTAGTTGCCCTGAACAGGCTCTTATGGTATTAATGCCACCGTCATTTGGGCTTGCGAGATCAATAGATTCAGAGGAAACCGTAGCTAAATACACCATCAACTCAGGGAGGTTATCGTGGAAATTGCCATTGCGTTTGGCGCCTTTGTCGGTGTGTTTGTGCTAGGAGCGGCTATAATTCTGTGGTTTCCGTATGACAAACATTTGGACGTGCGAGATTAATAGATTCAGAGGAACCGTAACTAAATACATTATCAACCCAGGGAGGTTATCGTGGAAATTGCCATTGCGTTTGGTGCCTTTGTCGGCGTGTTCGTGCTAGGGGCGGCTATAATTCTATGGTTCCCGTATGACAAATGATGGGATCCGGAATGTGCGTTTTCCCATTCGTGCGAGTGAGCGTGGCGCGCCGTTGGAGTTGGTATCATTGTAGGAGGCAGATGTGTTCACGGTGGAAGAGAGTGCAAGACCTCTCTCATTTTACCGTCTTTGATACAGAAGTCCAAGCCGGATAAATCAAAGGCAAGGGTACTCCTGAAGAATCAAGTGAATGGTCCAAGAGCAGGGCGAGAAGCTAGGTGGCCGGACTGCTTTGCTGTATTCATTCTTTACGAGAAGGGAAGAATTGCGGGAGCATGATAATTCTTCGACCCTGTGTCGCTGATGGGGTAATGCTTTGATTTTTTACTGTCTGCCAAGGTGCGTCTAGAGTAAGTTTCGAGCACCATTGTGAAATGGCCTCGTGGTGCATTGTCATTATATTTTTATTTAGGTGCTCGGGTATCGCTCGAAGCTTCTAACCATATCAAAGATTACTTCAAATGCTGTGATAAATTTCGGCTGTCAACACAGAGCTGGGAACGGCGCGTGTTCAGTCGTGGTTTGCCATGAGTCAGGTAGGCTTGCAGGGTTGGAAGAGGTCTACCAGCATAGTCGGTATTCTCCGGCCTCCTTTTTGGTTGTGTGGTCCAGCAACCATCTGCGAAGCATAAATAGCATCTACCTATCCTGCCTATATTATTGATAGTACGTATTTAGTTCTACTTCCTCGCATGATTCATCGTCAATCACGAGTATTTCGTCTCCACCCACTTCGCCTTGTACCCATCACACTGTCTTAGCAGTTACCGGATGCGTATGTAAGTCGACAGGCTAGCCCTGAGGGACTACACTTATTCGAGCCGTAAGGGTGGATCGCCAAAGAGTCGCCAGCAGGTACAAGAGAGACCCTCGATCGTATTTAACTCTTGAATGAGCATAGGTAACAGGTGAGAGCGCGCGGTACAACGGAGCGGCAGTATGAACATGAAAAAAAGAGGTTTCGCAGCAGGCTGTATTCATAGCGCGATTGCAAGACCTAATTATCGTCTACAATCCGTGTGCGGTCAGTGTTCGCTTTAGTCCGGTGCAATTTCCCCCACAATGGCTCTTTCACTTTCCCTGTTGCTCCGGCTCGGTGCCGCCGCGTCCTGCGAAGTCGAGCAAGGCCAGATTTATAAACGGGCATTCGCCACGGGTTCGTGCACCAAGAAATGTCCGGGAGAGTATTGTTAGTAACAGTACCAGCCCGAGCCACTGTTAAGATTAGTCGCAGGCTGTTGGCAACATCCGTCTGCAGTATTCTTGTGGCACTCGTAGGGACAACATACGGAAAAAACGATTCGACCCTCCGGTTGCTGGAGGGTCTCCCTGAGTAGCCACCGAGGATCTCTGAAAGAGTCTGTACCGTCGAGGCACTCAGGGCCTTGATGTGCTCAAGAGGTTTCTCGGCAACCTGTTCGGCAATGGATCGACGTTTTCCAGACGTATTGCCACAAACCAACGTTGGCACTGTCCCGGCAAGAATTCTGAATACTTTCGGATGCGATTCTCAGCACCATTGCGCGTAAACACATCGAAGAGGAAGACGACGGCATGAAAGGAAGAGACGCCTGCCTGCCTCGCTCAGAATAGGGCCACCCAATAGTTTACGGAGCAGCGCGAGTTTTCAGCAAGCTTTCAGTCCAATCGCGATGCGCGCATGAAAAAAAGTCTGAAAGAATCGCACTCAACCAACCGACGCGGAGTGCGCAGCGTGTCAGCCTCTGCAGGCGCGATGCCGGCTGCCAGTTTCTTCAGCATGCAGAAAGCTCAATGGAACTCGCCTGCCACGGTACCGACTTGATTAAAGACTCGTCCTGGTATTCTGTCTTCATGCTCCTCCAACGTGGTGTCTGGCTTTGAAGTAGGGGCGCAGGCGACGAGGCACAATGGGGCGACGGTAAAAAGATTGATGATTGGGAGGGCGAAAGATTGTAACGATACCACCACCAAAAGTTATAGACGGCTATACTCTCTTGGAGGCGTCAGCGCTGAAGCGCCTTTCTGGTGGCTGTGCGTAGATTTTTGGTGCCGAAGGGGGGACTTGAACCCCCATGTAGTTTCCTACGCTAGACCCTGAATCTAGTGCGTCTGCCAGTTTCGCCACTTCGGCACATCAAGGTGAAAACGGATTATCCTGAATTCGTGAGGTCGCCGTCAAGCAAGCGGTTACGATTCCCGAAGCTCCGATTCAAGCGAAGCCCACAGTCCGGCCGAAGCGATGTCACTCCGGTCGCCGCTGATCACGATCCTCTCGTGGACGAGCCCGGCGGCGCCGAGCAACGGAGGCACCGCGATCCACGGCGCTTCATCGGCGATCAAGACATCGAACCTGACGCGACTGAATAGGGGATCGCTCAGCACTCGCGAGGCCGTGGTGACGACGAGACGCCGATTCTGAATGAAGGCCTGGCGGTTCGTATCTTCTTCGGCTGCGAGCAACTCCCTGATCTGTTTCGTCCCGCCAAGACGGACAATTTCCTCTTTGAGTTCGGCAAACTCTGGGCGCATATCTTTGGGCACGGCGGCTTCCGGCACAAGTGCGTCGATGCGGGCTTTAGCGATATCGAGCTCCCACCTCAGTTCGACGCATTGACTCTCATACAGCTCGACGTATTGATGCAGTGACTCGACGTTTTTCCCGACGACCTGCATGCTAAGCCGCTTGAGGAGAGGAAGATTCTCATATTCGGCTAGCGTGGCATTCGCCTCTTTGATCTTGGCCTGTAGATCGCTGACCTGGGTCAACAGTCGCCATTCCAGAAGACGCACTTCATCGAGATCCTTTTGCTTCTGCCCCTTATAGGCTAGAACAGGTGTCAGTTCACGAAAGCGATCGTATTTACGTCGAAGTGCGGCTTTGTCTGCGCGAGACTTGGCATAAAACTGGTGCATCTGGGCTTCGAACCCCAGTTCCTGAATCTCGATGCCCTCGACCTGCTGGGCCAATGCCATTTCATAGCGACTCACCCACGTTTTATACGTCAGCCCTGCAGCTTTCATGGCTCGAGCGATGGTTCCGACGAATGTATCCGCCGCCTGGTGATCAGGACAGACCACGAGAATGCGTTTGTTCGCTTGAATCAGTTTGATCGCCAGCACAGCCAGTTGTTGTCGTCGTACCGAAAGCTCGTCTGTCCAGATGGTGGTGAGAGTCGACAATCCGGTACCTGACCTGGAAAGGTCCTCTATTCCTGTCGCCAGGTTGAGGAGAGGGGCTAAGCGGTCTGCTGGGCCAAGTCGATAGGCATCCGGCTGAGCGACCATGTTGCGCAACTGCTTGGCTGAAGTGGCCAGAAACCCGGCTCGGTCGGGAACCACTGTCGCGTCGGTGCAGGACGGTCCGATGGCATCGAATATTTGTACGACTGCCACGTTATCTTGTCCTCCAAGCACGATGCCCTCGGTTGGTTCCATGTCGTCCTGGAAGATAATCGAGAAGGGAGTCTCCTGTTCGAGGGACGAGCCCTGCGGGAGCGTCAGCTCGTAGAGATGTAGCGTGCCGATAGTGCGTACAAGTCTGCCCGCCACCTGAGCAATTGGCTGGTCACGCGCTGTCCCACGCACCCGTGTTTGTTCGGCTTCAAGGCGGAACGCCCATGATTCGAGAAGGTTTCGCGCGGTCATAAGGCTCTTGAGGATGCTACCTGCGTATAGCGCGCCATCATACGGTCGACCTCTTACGCCTGTCCAGCGTCCCAGCTGGCGTAGGCTCTCGCTCACGATCATTCTACGACTGTGGCTCAGCGAACATCTTTTCACACATTGCGAATTGACTTTTTGCTGCCCCCCCAGTATCCTCTTTCCCTTTCCAACAGAAGGAGTTAGGGGTATGAAAGTCATTCTACAAGAAACAATGGATGGAGTCGGACATCTCGGGGATCTTCTCGATGTGAAAGCTGGATACGCTCGGAATTTTTTGCTTCCACGAAAAAAGGCAGTCCTAGCCGACAGTCGAAGCATCAAGCAGTTTGAGCATATCAAGCGTGTGGCCGGCGAACGGGCGAAGAAAGAAAAACTGGAAATTGAAGCCCATGCGAAGACCATCTCGGCCGTATCCATTACAGTGCAGGCTCAGGTCGGTAAGGACGATAAAATGTTCGGGTCTGTTACATCCAAGGATATTGCAGAGCGTTTGGCAGAGCAGGGATTTACGGTGGATCGACGAAAGATCCAGATGGACCATCCGATCAAGGAACTCGGCACCACCACCGTGCCGATCAAGCTTCCACGGGACGTGACGGCAACTGTGGTCGTCCACGTCGTCAAGAAACAAGAAGCCGAAGCGGCCCCAGCTGAGGCCTAACGAGGGATCAAGTTGTCATGAGCAATGCGATCGGTTCTTTAGACGCACTCAAAGCCACAGACCCCGATGTCTATGCTGCCATTATTGCCGAGGAAGAGCGGCAGCGTGACAGCCTGCT
>JBBRRN010000084.1:0-10430 GCA_038200685.1 Nitrospirales bacterium | reverse complement strand
ATGCCAACAATGTGTTCGATGTCATTGGACGGTTTGCCTCAATGGGAATCGATGCCTACAACTTTTTGGCTGCGTTGAACTGTGTGTTGGCCCAGCGGCTCGTTCGAATGGTGTGTGTGGCCTGTCGAACGGCGGTCAAGCTCGACAAATCGCTGGCGGAAGAGTCCGGTCTCGACTTCGAAGGGTATAAAGATTCGCCATTTTACGAAGGCAAAGGATGCCAGGAGTGTCATGGAACCGGGTATCGTGGACGAAAGTGTATCACGGAGTTTCTGGACCTGAACGATGAGATCAAAGAAATGATTCTGGCTGAGCGTCCCCTGTCCGAGATCCGCTATCGTGCGGTGACCAGCGGGATGATCACGCTGCGGCAGTCCGCGCTCAGAAAGGTGCTGGAAGGTTCCACCACCTTGCGCGAGATCAATCGAGTCACGTTCAGCGAGGAAGGGTAAGCCATGTGGGGGATGACCGCCAGTCGTCCGCGGCATTGTTTGAAAATCGGGGCGCAGACTCTCGCGTGGGGAGAAGCCGTCCGCACCTGGAGGGGGCGGTATCACTACCGGTGCACGCTCTCACCAGCGCCGCCTGAGGCGATCAAGCTGTCTCCGATGGATCTGAACCTGACTGATATGCCTGCGGTTGAAAGTTGTCTGCGGTCGCTTGCGGGGCCGAGGCAAGATAGTGGAGTTGCAGGACGTGTATGGCAGTCTGAGGTTCCATGCCCGATTGTATTAATGTTACCGGATCTATCGGTGCGTGCGACGGTGCTGCAGTTAGAACAATTTCCGGTGCAAGCGGAGGAACAAGAGGCATTGATCCGCTGGCGCCTAGGGCAGGAACAGCTGTTGCCACTGGCTGGAGCCAAGATTGTTTGGCAGGGGTTCCCCTCACAGAGAGCAAGAGGTGAGCATTCCCATGTTGTCCTAGCCGTGACGATTCAAGAAGCCATCTTGAAGCAATATGAGTCGCTCTGTGAATCAGTCGGATTACTTCCCCAAGAGATCGGAGTGACCAGCTTCCGTCTCTTTAATCTCTGGCTGAAAGCGGCAGGTGGTCGAAAACGATTGGGTCGCGATTTGCTGTGGGTCAGTGTATCCGACGGCGGGTTGACCTGTTTCGTCATGCAGGAAGGTCGATTGGCGTTTGTCAGGACGAAGCTGTTGCGTGACGATGGTTCACAGGATGACGAGAGTATTGGTAGCGGCATGGCTGATAGCATTGTCCAGGAATGTGCGGCGTCGCTTCGTGCGTGTCGCGACTATTTTCCAGACCTGAATGTGACGGATATGGTCTTCGCCGGCGATTGCGCATTCCCGACTATTGAACAGGCGCTGAATAGAGAACTCAGTCTGTCGACTGAGCGGCTGGACTGGAGAGCCGTCGAACGGGCAGGGTGGACTCATGACGGTGGAAGTACGTCATGGGCAACTCTTCCTGTTGTGGCAGGGGTGATGTAGGTGATGGCGCTTGGATGGACATCTATTCGCACGGTCGCCAGCAGGGCGAGCGGGTTCCTCGTGATACCCGGGAGGGCGCGATATTTTCACATCGAACTGAGTAGTCGATACCGATGGTATGTTGTGCCTACCCGCAGGATGTTGGTTGCGCTTTGCGGGATCATTGGAGGCGCAATCCTTTGGAGCGCAATCCAGGCCGTCATGACCATGCACGACCTCCAGGACGTGCAGGGAGGCCTCGATCATGTTCGTATGCAAGATCGTCAGCTCCTTGCACAGGCTCAACAAGAGGGCATTGATCTTTCCGGGCCTTCTTTGCAGCAGTTACCGGGAGAAGTCAGTTTGGCGAACGAGGTGCTCACGAAGCGGCATTTTTCCTGGACACAGTTTCTGTCCGCTCTTGAATCGGCTATTCCCCGGCAGGTGTCGCTTAAGAGTATACGCTTGGATCCGGGGGGCGTAGTCGTGCACATGACAGGGTTGGCGGTGACCGTCGAAGATGTGACGGTATTGACAGTCACATTACAAGACCACGCCGCCTTCTACGATCCTGTGCTGGGCCAGCACCGAGTGAGGCCAGATGGATTGGTTGAGTTCGACCTGACGCTGCATTATCGGCAACCGGGTGTGTAGCAGGATGCTGAAACAGTCCGCCAGCTTCGTTCTCGCATCGTTCAGATCCTCAACGTACCCCAGAGGGTACGCCTCCGGTCTTCACTCGCTGCGGCCTTGCTGGCCGGCCTTTTTGAGTATCCTGCGGGGGGAGGGGCTGTTGCACGACATCTGCGGACCATCAAAGTTCTCGCGTGTTAAAATTGTTTTTCTGCGATCTGGTAGAGCGGCATGATGGGTTTCATCCTTCAGCAATTGCGAAAACCCTATGGGGTCTTAATTCCATGGCTCGCACTGGTATTGCTGTTGGCAGGAGTCTTGTGGGCAGTCCGTACCATTGGAGTGGAAGGCACCGAGCAGAGTCTCGCGAAATTGGAATTGGAATGGAATCGAGCCCGTCAAGAATTCACACATCATAAGGTGGCGCAGAAAGCGCGGAAAGATCTTGCGCAGGTGTGGTCGGTCTTGCCGGTTGAACGGGACTTTGCTCCCTTAGCGCTGGGCATTACTGAGGAGGCAAAGCGTGATCGTGTGATCCTCCCGGCCCTCTCCTACAAGACTGAGCCCACTCTCGTCGCCAATACGAATAAGGGGGTACTCCAGGGTACCATGACCGGTCGTTACGAGGATCTTCGGCGGTTTCTTCATGACCTGGAGACGGCTGAGGAATTAGTCTACATCGAGGATTTGGAACTTGTGCCCTCAGATACTCAGCAAAGCCAGACGTTGACCTTCGACATTAAGATTGCCACATATCTTCGAAGTGAGCCTAACAAACCGGCGCTTCAATAGTCCCTAGAGATGCTGACGACGAATCAAAAGAAAATAACGGCATTAGTTGGGTTAGTCCTGCTCTGGGGTGGAATTGTTGCGTGGGAATGGCTGACTGTGGAAGAACCCGAGCGTGTGCCGCTGATGAATATGAGCGGCCTTGCTTCTACGCCTCGGCCAACCCGTGGAAGAGTGGACGGGTTGCATGTGCAACTCAACTTCCTCGCAGCCACGCGGACTCAACGAGAGATGACTTTTACACCACCACGCAATATCTTTGTGTCGCCTCGCGCTGATGATTCGGGGGCTGCCTATGCGAATCGGCCAGAGGCCGATGCCGGGTCGGAGCAGGCTCAGCGCCAGCAGGCGGCTCTTGCAGGATTGGCCTTATTCCACTATCTCGGGTTTGTACGATTGGATGAAGTATCGCGGAAGAAGGGTGAAATGGCTGTGCTCACGAAGAAGGACGACCTTCATGTCGTCCGGACAGGAGAAACTGTCGAGGATCACGTTGTGGTGAAAGCGATTACACGCGAGAGTGTGACGTTGCTAGACCGTCAATCACGAGTGGAACATACGGTATTGCTGTCCGAAGAAGCTCCCGTACAGCCGTAGCAGGATGCTGAAAAAGCTCACCAGCGTCGTTCTCGCATCGCTCAGGGCTCAACGTACCGAAGCGTACGCCTCGCCTTTTCGCTCGCTGCGGCCTTGCTGAATGGTCTTTTTGAGCATCCTGTGCCTTGTTCTCCCGTTGTCCTAGATGTGTCGACCAGTGAAGTTCTGGCTTGAGTACATAGTCTTTCCGAAGCCCGTTAGCGTTTCTATGATCATCAGCCACCGGCAACGCAGCATCAATGAGCGAGGGGTGACCTACCTCATGCTCATGTTCGCCATCGTCCTCATCGGCATTGCCACGACTGCTGCGGCAAAGCAATGGAAAACGACTGTGCAACGGGAGCGTGAGATGGATCTTTTGGCCAAGGGGATCGAGATTCAGAATGCGCTCGCGTTATATTCTGCGACGATTAAGGCTGGCCGTGTGATGCCAGGAGAGGTCTATCCCCAGACATTGGCTGACCTCACGAGATTGCCCAAACCGTTCTTGCGCAAGGTCTATCTTGATCCAATGGAGCACGGAGAATGGGAGTATCTTCAGGCGCCGACAGGCGGCATTATGGGTGTTAGGAGTAAAAGCCGCGCGAAGCCGTTTCGACAGCGCAATTTCCCTCTTGCTGTCCGGCATTTTGAGGGGCGTACCACCTATCGTAATTGGGTCTTCCAACACCCAAGTCCCTCATCGGCTCCGATCGTTCCGCAAGGGACTGTGCCCTCTCCTCCAGTGCCACCATCGGTGGAAGAATCCTTGTTGGTCCCTGATGGAAGTGCGTTAGATGGAAGCGCTTCAATCGATCCGCCAATTGCGGGCGAACAGGCCCCGAGTCCGTAGCCTCTGCCGATATTGGTTGCGAGTCTAGTAGGGTTCAGGGTGCTCGCGAACCAACAAGTGTGCCGTATCTGTAAATTGAGCGGGCCATTGATGTGGTCACGCAGATTGCATCATCCTGCCAGTCTGGGAGGACACCTGAAACTTCCCTTGCTAGGCTGAGTGAGGCGCCTTGACCCACATTGTTCATGAGAGATCGTGACGAACCGACATGTCTAGTGGGGGCTCGTCTAAGACTATGAAGTTTACCGGTGTCAAGAAGGTTGTGGCTTAGGCTAAGGTTGAAATACAGAAAGTCTGATCTTCGCTCACCCTCAGGGCTGATCTCAGTCTGTTGGCCGTGAATACTCGTCTTGACCCCGTTCAAACTCCCACTGTATCCTGTCCACACAACATAAGCGGTAAGAGTGTGCATGCTGTCTAATCCAAAAACCCAGGTGGATACGTCGGTCGAGCCCATCGAATCGATTGGTGTGGACGTGGTTCCGCCCATCCCGATTCCAGAATATATCAACACATTGGTCACGCGAGCCAAAGGAGCGGCGAGCCGACTGGCTACGCTGTCGACTACGGTAAAGGACAAAGCCCTCCTCGCGATGGCAGAGGCGTTGGAGGAGCAGAAGGACGCGTTGCTGGCTGCGAACGAACTGGATCTGGAGGCCTTTGGAACAGCGCCGGAAAAGAAAGCGATGGCAGATCGGTTACGTCTCACGGACAAGAGAATCGCTGAGATGGCCGCAGGTCTGCGCGAGGTGGCTGCGCTTCCCGATCCACTCGGGGATATGCCGAAAATGTGGACGAGGCCGAATGGGATGCAAGTGGGGCGCGTGCGGGTTCCGATCGGTGTGATCGGCATTGTGTATGAATCCCGTCCGAATGTCACAGCGGACTCCGCTGCGCTCTGCTTGAAGTCCGGGAATGTCTGCGTGCTTCGAGGAGGAAGCGAGGCGATCCATTCAAATACAGCCATTGCGACGGTCCTGTCGGAGGCGGCAGAGAAAGCCGGTGTCCCTGCCGGGGCGATCAGTTTCGTTGCGCGGCCAGATCGTGACATCGTTCCTCTTCTGCTGAAGCAAGATCGCTACATCGATCTGATTATCCCGCGCGGCGGTGAATCGTTGATGCGTGTCGTCACCGAGCATGCCACGATTCCCGTCATTCGACACGATGCCGGTGTGTGTCATATCTATGTCGATGCCGACGCCGATCCGGCCATGGCGGAGCGGATTTGCTTCAACGCAAAAGTGCAGCGACCGTCGACCTGTAATGCAGTGGAGACTCTCTTAGTGCATCAGAGCATTGCGCGGCATTGGCTTTCCCCCTTCATTGAGAAATTAGTGGCGGCCAAGGTTGAGGTTCGCGGATGTCAGAAAACCTGTCAGCTGTCATCGTCGGCCAAGCCTGCGAGCGACGACGATTTTGGAAAAGAATTTCTGGATCTCACCGTCGCGGTGAAAGTGGTCAAGCACCTCGATGAGGCGATGGAGCATATTGCCACGTATGGGTCACGCCATACGGAAGCGATCGTCACATCAGACTACCCGAAAGCGATGCGATTTTTGCGCGAGGTCGATGCCGGCGCGGTATTGGTGAACGCCTCGACCAGATTGAACGATGGCTATCAGTTCGGACTTGGGGCAGAAATCGGGATCAGCACGTCCCGCATCCATGCCCGAGGCCCGATGGGACTGGAAGAATTGACCTGCTTCAAGTTTGTTGTCATGGGGAGCGGGCAAATCCGCGAGTAGATGCCCCTTGATCCACATCGTGTCGCATTGACCACCTCCGGTCATCTTCGTTTCTCAACCAACTTCCCCTTTGCACAGGATTTCGAACGGGCGGGTGGACAGGTTGTCCGCCAGTCAACTGGGCATCTCGTCTTCTATCGCCCTGACGGTCATCGGTTTCTCGCAACAGATTCATCAGGAAACCCGCTGCATGAGTGTGAGTGGAGGACTGATGCCTCAGGAGATTTTGTCCTCCAGCGCGCCAGAGTACGGTTGGATTGGGGGCAATGGGTCGGCTTGAAGCCGGCCGGTTTGGTGAATGAAACCAAGCTCAATCTGGCTGGAAAGCCAGGCTGGCAACGGCTTGCGGCTGACGATTTGCGGGTGATGGCCGCTCAGGCTCTCCGGGTTCCGCTCGAGGATGTGAGACTGTTCTATCGGGATCAAGACTTCTTGATCGACTCGACCGGTCGGGCGGCGATCCGTCAGCGAAAAGATGCGTTCTACGTGCTTGAAGACGGGGATTTCGAACAGGCCCGCTTTATGTCCTGTATGGGGGCGATGAATTGGCCCGCTATCGATTTCCTTCCGGTCGTTGAACTCTTCCAGTCGCTGTTACCGGGAACCGGGTCCGCGATCTTCGAATTGATTCGCGGACTCTACGACGATCAGAATGAAGGGAAGCCGGCGCCACGACCCTTGAGATATCGGGGTATTCCTACCTATCCGTCGGAAGCCGCGTTCCGCTTGTTTAGCAGTTTCTTTGCCCCGCAAGCGCCTGGTGGGGGTAACCCGTTCAGCCTCTTCATGAATCCTGAATGGTCTCATCAAGTAATCTGGCTGCCGACTTCAACACCGCCGACTCGATATTTCGATCAGTGCGCGAGGATGTGTTTGACCATCCAAGGTGGTGTGTTGCACAAGGTGACGGTGGAATCAGATTCTTCCGGGCTGCCGTATACGAACCAGAAAAGAGGTCGATATGCTCCGTATGATCGGAGTGTGAGGGTTGCCGGGTCGCAAATCGTTCTGAAGGATCGTGATCATGAGACGACATTGTCCGTGATCCTGCCGCAAGGAGGACAGGATCAGTCGGGTGAGCCTATGGTCATGAGTCCGATCGACTGGCGATTCGTCTTTGCCCAGGGGATGCCGCCCATCTCGCCTATTGACGCGTACGGAGCAGTCTTGCTCTATCCGGAAGACGAGTCTGAAATCGGTGAGTGCGCCGCACAGCCCTTCGTGGCTGATTATCTTGAAGATCTTGCCGAGCAGGATCGCGAAATTGGCGTGGTTATATCACAAGCCCAGCGTGTGCTCATCGATAATGGCGATGCCGTGGTGGCGACCTGTCTCACGTTTGATCGGCCGAGAGATTATACCGTACTGATACGGTACCCGGCCTTTGCGCAAAAGCAGGCACAACGAATTTGGAACATCTGCGCCGAGTTGCAGCGGTGGGATTGGATCTCGCGCATTCGATTCATTTCGGACGAAGGGCTCTACAATTGGGAGGCCCCTCATTTCTATGATGTGGTCTACCACTGGGTACCCTATGACAGCGGAGACCCACCGATTTGCCTAGCTAAACGTTTGAAGGGGATCAGCCGAGTTCTTCTGGAAGGAGGCCATGCATTCGTCATCGGCCCAGCCCAGCTCGGCCAGTTTGCTGCTTCCCATGGACTCCACGTCTGTTGGGAAGAACCGGTCGAACAGCTTCCCACGTTTCGGATGCATCGCACCATCCTGCCGAGAGCAAGGCTGAGAGCCGGCCTGACATTATTTCACATGAAAAAAGTCTAACGTATTTGCGCCGGGTTCCTTTTTTTCCTTATGGAACGGTCCTGTCACGAAAAAATCGATACAGTAAGTAGGCATTGAGCATCATGACAATTGCGAAGATGCTGTAGGTGGTGAATGTGGTAGTCAGGTTTAATTCGGTCAGAACCCGAGACAGTCCGAATGTGACGATCAAGGCGTCGAAGGCCATGCAGATCCGTCTGAACGTTTCATGGTCCATCAAACGAATAAGAAAGCTCCCAAGAGGAATGCCCAGCAGGACGCTGGGAATGATATAGGGGATGATCGCCATACTTTCGTAGCTATAGAGTCCAATAAAGTAGTAGGCAATTCCCGTGAACACCCCTTCTGCCACTCGAATGACGCCTAATGCGGCACGGAAATCCTGTTTGGCATATCCCTGATTGTTGAAAAGTACCGCAAGGGGAGGGCCTGAGATGGTCGTGACGGAATACAGGGTTCCGATTCCAATTCCAAAGGGTATGGCGATGGCTCTTTCGGCTCGGATGGGCTTTCTGATACCGGCAGCTTGGAGCAGAATCAACGGCAACAGCATGATGTAGGTGACAAACTTGACCCAGGCCGGATGCACGAGTGAGAGGATATAGCTGCCGATTGCCACACCGACCACGAGACCGATCAAAATGGGCGCCACGCGCCACCAAATGGTCGGAATGCTCTTGCGGTTGATGAAGAGGACATAGCCATTGATCACGAACTCTACAAGCACTAGGGCTGGGTTCAAAATTCGATTGGTATAAAACAACAGCGCGACTGGAACGGTAATCGAAGAAAAGCCGTACCCCAAGGCGCCATTGACGGTAGCTGCTACAAAGGTGATGAGTACGAGAACGATGAGATCCACGATTATCCTTTACGATGCCCGGAGGCGAAGTCGTCGAGCGTGTAGTGGTCCAGGATACCGGCGATGGCATCACGCACCGAACCCATCACGTGCTGTACCGGACACTGCGCGTGCTCGGCATAGGGGCAGTCTCCGCATTTCTGATAGGCCATCTTGCTCACACATCCGATGGGGGCGAGGGGACCATCCAAAATGCGAATGACTTGGCCGAGAGTAACCTCTCCAGGAGGTTTAATGAGTGCATAGCCACCCTTCACCCCTCGGCGACTAGAGAGAAGCCCGGCTCGTTTCAATGCCAGGAGGATTTGTTCAAGAAATTCAATCGGGATATGCTGGCGAGTCGCGATATGATGGCGCTGGAGCGTCATCTTGCCATGCACGAGGGTAAGCTCAAGCAGTGCACGAAGTCCGTACTCGCTTTTTTTTGAGAGCTTCATCAGAAGATCCGTTAATTCATGAGTGAGTTAATCAAGAATAGAGCAATAAAGTACGGCGCTGCATCAGTCAAGAGTCGGCGGAAAAAAAGAGTGTGATCATTCAAGTGTTCTGACCTTCAAGATTCATCAATTCTCAGGATATGATATCTTGCAACGTATTGATCCTAGAGGGGTTGTGCCTTGACAGCCCTTCCAAATTCCTGTTAGCTTCTTTCCTCATTTCAACCGTCTAGCTTTAGAGTTCAGGCCTTCCTACAACGACTGGACTGTTCGTGACTTTCCAGGATCTCATTCTCACGTTACATCGATACTGGGCTGAGCAGGGTTGTATTATCCATCAACCCTATGATCTGGAAATGGGGGCCGGCACCTTTCATCCGGCCACGTTCCTCCGATCTCTCGGCCCGGAGCCTTGGCGGGCTGCCTATCCCCAGCCATGCCGACGTCCTACGGATGGACGATACGGCGAGAATCCGAATCGTATGCAGCACTACTACCAATATCAGGTCGTGTTGAAGCCGACGCCAGACAATATTCAAGCGTTGTATTTAGAGAGCCTGGCTCAATTGGGAATCGACCAGAGGCAACACGACATCCGCTTCATTCAAGATGATTGGGAGTCTCCGACGCTCGGCGCCTGGGGCTTGGGCTGGGAAGTGCGTCTCGATGGAATGGAAATCACCCAGTTCACGTACTTCCAGGAAATCGGCGGGATCGAGCTCAATCCCATTACCGTCGAGATTACATACGGGACCGAACGCATCGCTATGTATCTGCAACAGGTGAATAACGTGTTCGATCTTGCCTGGAATGATTCCGTCACGTACGGAGACATTCATCACGAAACCGAAGTGCAATTCTCGACCTACAATTTCGAAGAGGGCGATGTGGCGATGCTCATAGCCACGTTTCAATCGTTTGAAAGAGAATGCACACGGCTGCTGGCGAATCGCGAGAAGCGGTTGACGCTCCCGGCCTACGAGTTTTGTATCAAATCGTCGCATCTCTTCAATCTTCTTGACGCTCGAGGGGCGATCAGTGTGGCGGAGCGTACGGGCTATATTGCCCGGGTTCGTGCGCTGGCGAGGCAATGTGCCGAACGCTATATCGAAGATCGGGCGGCAATGGGGCATCCGCTGATCGATCGAGGGATAGGCCTTGGTGGAGCGAAGGTGTCTGGTCCCCGTTCTAAACCTGTGGCCCGCCGGTCACAGTGACAATAAGATTCATGGCAAAGAATCAGAAATCTCGTCAGCCCGCTCTTCCCGGGAAGAAGGGGAAACGCCCTTCCATGGAGACCGCCGCTGAGTTATTGCT
>JBBRRN010000083.1:0-10438 GCA_038200685.1 Nitrospirales bacterium | reverse complement strand
GTAAGCGATATCTATCAGGAGATCTCTCGCTTAAGCCGGGAAGGGAAGGTGATTCTCACGCGAGGCGTGGGGGTTTTCACCATCAGACAAGCAACGACTGTCAGCCATGCGCCACAGACCATAGCCAGCCCCCCTCACGTCTGAAGCTGACAAGAAGAGATACTGGTCGACGCCAAGATCAAGATATTGGGGTGGACCAGGCTGCCCCAAAAAAGTATAATCCCCTCCAGTTCTTCACTGCCACGATACCGCTTCAACCGTAGATGAAACAATCGCCGCACGAACCGACGGAGATGTTCTCATGAGGACTCGTAGGCTCAGAGAGTTCAGCCGCCTTGCCGCTTTTGTGTTTTCAGTCGTCTGTCTCACCACGCCTGCATGGGCGGACTTCAAAGCCGGCGAAAAGGCCCATCAGCGCAACGACTACGGCACGGCGCTGCGTGAGTGGCAACCGCTGGCAAAGCAAGGACAGGCCGCAGCCCAATACCAACTCGGCCTACTCTATGCCAATGGTCAGGGTGTGCCAAAGGACGATGCCCAAGCTCGGCAGTGGTACGAGAAAGCCGCCAGTCAAGGACATGCGCTCGCCCAAGTTAAGCTGGCGAGTTTGTATGATTATGCTCGCGGAGGGTCGCAGGATTTCAGGTTGGCGGTCAGATGGTATCTTCGAGCCGCCAATCAAGGCAATGATTTAGCACAACAAAGACTGGGCCTCCTGTACGAGCGTGGGGACGGCGTGCCGAAAGACTTTGTCCAGGCCTATATGTGGTATAAGCTTGGAACAGCGAAGGGAGCAACGCCTGGCGCCATACGAAGGGATGATCTGGCCTCACGAATGACCTCAGACCAGCTTGCCGCAGCGAAAAAACTGGCGCGAGAATGGCAACCAAAACCCCTGGCGTCACGCCCCTCTCAGACGCGGCCCTAACATTCCCGTCTTGCACCTGTACTGCCTCCTCTCACTACTTCCATGCCGTGTTGAAAAATGAACTGCGGTCTGCTCCCACGACTTGACAGGAAACATTCCCGGTTATGACTTTCGTAATATCAGCCTGAGACGACACACGGTGCAAGCAAGAGAGCACACCCTTTCAGGCAGACCCTTAGAAATGGTGTTCATACGTCAGAAATTGACACACGCTGCTTGCACTCTCTTGACTAGGCTCAGTAGGATAGAATCTACACGAGGCGCGAGGCTGTAAAAATGTGCTTGAGGAACAGCGTGATGGACATCGCCCACAAGAACGTTTCCGTGTCACGGCAATGCACGATGACGCCCCTTGTGCTGTTGTTCATGTGCATGGCCATTTCAGCCTGTGCTGACGTGGAAACCCCTACAACGACGCGAAGCGTAGACGAGGCCACCATAGCCACACTTCACGAGTCCGCAGAGCAAGGGAACACCACCGCGCAGAACAGACTTGGCCTCCTGTACAGCCGAGGCCAGGGGGTTCCTCCAGATCCACTGCTCGCGAAGCAGTGGTTTGAAAAAGCGGCGGAGCAGGGGGACGCTGGTGCTCAAGTCAATCTCGGCACCCTTTATCTCCTCGGGCAAGGCGCGCTCGAAAGCGACCAAATGGCGTTGTTCTGGTTTCGCCGAGCGGCAGAACAACAAGAAACGCTGGCCTTCGCGAAGTTGGGATTCATGCATGAACACGGACGCGGAGTGACCCAGGATTTTATTCAGGCCCACATGTGGTACACCCTCTCGGCCGCACGGGGAGAAAAACGAGCCTTAGCGTCGCGGGATCAGCTCGCCAAGCAGATGACCCCGGGGCAAGTGGCTGCAGCCCAACAGCTGGCCCGGGAGTGGAAGCCAAAGCCGAAGTAACCTCGCGCTCATAGTACGGCACCAATGCGTGGTTCATTTCTCGACAGATGGTGAGACTTTGGTATCTATCCGCCCTGGTGATCTTTCTCGTCTATTCAATTCAACGAGCGTCGGATAAAAATAGGCGCCTCACCACGCCGCTATCACACGCCATCGCTTACTCAGCATCGACATCCCACCCTCACGATCCTTGGAAAGATATTGAGGCGCTTGTATGCGTACCAGACGTACTCTGTTTCACTATTTCTTCGTCTTGCGGGAGAGAACGCTCGAAGGATTTTCGAAGAAGTCGCCCCCCGTCTTCCATTCCTGATTATCTCGACTCTTGCACCCCGTACCATCTTATTTGCAGTACTGCCCTTCGTACGCCAATGAGGGGGGAGGATCGTACTCATCACCCATGATACGGCCATCAAACCAGCCGCTGCCGAATACCTCTATGACGCATGTGCTTAGATACGGCATCGAAAGACACAGGCCTTGATCATAGACCCCGATACCCGTGGAGGAGACCTCATGCGTCGATGCGGCTTATTATGAAAGACAGCACCAGCGCACTCTTCACTCTGCAGAGATGGAACAGTTTCTGATGAGGGAGAAGCGGAATGCACACGTACGACCACGCGTGAGTTATGCCGAATGCACATTCGAGATCTCTCGAACGGTGTGATCAGTCGAAACCAGACTGCTTTCCAACTCCGATATTAAAAGCCTTGATCAAAATCACTGCGGAAAAGGAGTTGACCGTCATGGTGTTCCTAATCTCCATCGAGGCCATGCACCCTTCCTCAGGGCCTGGTAAGAGAAGGAAGAACCACAATCTTGTACAGAAGTGAACGGCTTCGAGTGGGCAAAGAAATCAACGGACCAGTAGGGATAATCATCTCGTTTATGGGAGACATTCGCATACGCTGGGGGGAAAAATCTATTCTCCCTAGAGGGATAGGTCAAGCGATACGCTTGACCTATCCCTCTCAGGAAGGCATGAAGAGCTTGAAACGAGCCCTAGGGCCGTTTGGTTACTTCGGCAGAGTACCCACTGAGATTACCGCTCGTATCCACCGCCTTTAAGGCGAAATAGTACGTGGTCCCGACCGTCAAGCCACTGATTGTGGCGGACGTGACTTTCCCCACGCTGATCGAGTTGGGGTAATTGCGTGAACTCGTACCATAAAAAACCCGGTAGCCTGAGAGATCCGATTCTGTGTTTGCGTTCCATGTCACTATCGCAGAGCCACCTCCTCCTGGTGGTGGGGGGGGGGGCGGAGTCCCACCGGTCGTGAGGTTGATCGTCGGATCAAAGGCAGTCGCGTCGTTGTTCCAGTTGCCATCGGCCCCACGGTTGATCTGGAAATCGATGGCTTGACCAGCCGTGACGGCTGTCGTAACGTTGTAGGAAGTGCTGGTTGTTAGAGCCTGTTGCCACAGAATAGTGCTGCCTTTACGAATCGAGACTGTGACCCCTCCAGTGGATGCGCCGTGGCTAGCACTTCCGGTAATTTGGATGGTGCCGGCAGAGGGCGCCACCCAGCGGCGCACCGCATCCGCACCGTTTCCTGGATGACCACCGTCGGCCCACAGAAGGAGATAGGTCTCTGCCCCCTGCCAGTTTTTCATGGTGGCGTTATACGTCATGTTCCGGCCCGCCGAATCGCGGTAGAACCAGCCTCCTTGTCCTTGCACTCCAGAAAAATTGGTTGAGGCCTTATACGATGTCACGGCGGCGGCAGCAAATGGCGTGATGGCAGCGGCCAGGGGCGACACCGCAGCCAGTGACGAAGCCCCGGCCAGTGACGAAGCCCCGACCAGTGACGAAAGCCAGCTCAATGACGAAGCCCCAGACTCTGGTAGCGAGGAGGATGGCGCTGCGGGCGGCGGGGGAGCCGAAGCCCCAGCAAGCCCTGCAATGTCCACAGCACTCAATGTCTGACTATACAGCTGAACATCGTCAAGAATTCCTTTGAAGTAATGTGCGGCATCGCCTCGCCGCCCAACCACCAACGGTGCAGGACTGGTTGTCCGCACACGGTTGATTGGCACTTCCCCGGCGGCGACCCCATCGACGTAGAGCTTCAACATTGCATTGTCATACGTCATGGCCAGGTGGCTCCACTGGCCCACTGTGAGGGCCGATCCCTTTAGACGGAAGGCATTCCCTTCTCCATCACCGATGTTTAACATTGCCACGGGCTTACCCGCCGCATCGATCGCCAACCCATAGTACCCATCGCTTCCGTCGCGGAGCCCCACATTGGCAAGCATGGAGGATCCATTGGTATTCGCAAAACTAGTGGGATTCACCCAAAGGGAAAGGGTCAATTTCTGTGGCGAGAGTGGGCCTGGGTTTGGAATTTGCACATAGTCATTTGTTCCATTCAGGCTGAGTCCGCCTCCGAGCCGGCCACTCGTCCATACAGGCCTGTTCACCAAGACCCCCGCTAGACCATTGCCTGACGCATCGGCGACCGTTAATCCATTCCCATCGTCCAGCTTCCAGTGACCGATTGGAGACGCGATAGGTAGTGTCTCGGGAAGCGTGGCGCCGCTTGCTTTGAGATAGAGCACCGCTGGCCCATTAAAAGGCGGTGTAAAAGATTGATCTCCGCCTACGGCCCCGACGGTCCCAGTCCCCGCAATGTTCCCTGTCACTGGATTGAACCATTCATAGGCGTAGGCCCCACCGACAACATTCACAGTAAATGGTCCGTTTGCAGGTTGGTAGACAAGATACTCTTGCCCGGCGCTCGCTAAGCAGTAGTTTGTAGAGGAAAGGGTGTTCAACGGAGTCATACCGGCTAGATTCATCCGCGACGCATAGGATTGGGTCTGCCCCATGGCTGATCGTCCGGCTACCCAGCCAGAAGAGCCAGTACTGTCTTCCATTAAAATAGGATGGTGGCCGCGCGTAAAACTTTTCCAGACCCAGCCGCGTGTAAATGCCGGATCTTTCTGAAAGAGAGCGTACCCTAAATGGCCGGTATCCAGGATGCTGATTCTGCTTCCATCCGATGCTGGCGGATTGCTGGTGTAGGGATCGCTCGGGCTGTCGTACGTCATTGCAGAGAAAGAAGCCCATTCACCAGGATTGGTTAAGAGAAGACTGTTGCTGATTTGCTCAGCTCCGGTCATGCCCACAAGATGCTGCTTCGGTTTTCCCGTCTCATAGCTCTTGATGACATTGATGATGTGAAATTGCCAGGCAGGGTCGCCAACGGTATCTCCGTTCGAGACTTCATACATCACGTTGTCGAGATCGTTGACGGTGTCGATGACTTTCCGGACGTAGGCTTCTTGCGCTTGGGTCACAGCCGCCACTTGAAGCGTATGAGTCTCTTCCCCGTTACCATCGCCGTTCGGATCCCCGTTGATCCCGCTGACATTGTTGTTACTGTTGTAGGGGTGATAGCGCCAGACGTTTCGATTGGACACACTCTCATTAGCATTCCAGGCAGTCCGGAAATTGAACAGCATGATGCCCACATACATCCCTCGGTCACGGGCGGCAATCACCCGTGTTCGGAGGCGGTCGAAATAGGCTTGATTAAACTGGTTCAGGTTAAACTTAGGCAAACCATCAGCCGCGCTGCCAGAACCTGTCCTAGCGTAGGGCAATGGCGAGGCTCGCTGATACCAAGGAGCACTGCCGGTAAATCCTGGGGCCGGCGTAAGTCCGGCGTCGGCTTGAGGGGATTCAGAAATCCAGAGACGAATAAAATTATGATTATTGGCCTGAAGAAGTCCGAGGTAACTCGTGTAGTTGAAGGCGCTCGTCTCGCCATCCTGCAGGTTGGACCACGTATGTGAACCGGTGAGATACACCGCACGCCCCGTCGGATCGGCAAAGTACCGTGGGTTCATCGGATGTACACTCAATGGCCCAGTAGCTGGACTGGGTTCGGCGAGGAGAGGCGACGTGCCAAAGACAATCGTGAGACACAGTACTACGATTGATGTGAAAACTGTTCTTGTTCTAGATTGCACAATGTGGCTCCATTCTTTTTGGATGACTCAGTCCACTCGCTATCAGGCGTTCGATCTCGGTCGTGATGGAGTACGGTGGCAGGTTACTGGACGGTTGGTCTGTATTCGGCATCCTTCATCGCATAGATGCTGTGCTACACCTTCGTGACGCACAATACTCAATTCATCCGTTCTATCGACCACCTGCACTGTCGCACGGGCTTTCGTCGTTCCGCCGGTCAAACAATCTGGCCTGCCGAAAACTGTCGAGACGGCGTGACGCTGAGCGTTGTCGGACCTTAGCGAGAGCAACTCATGTGCCACGCAAAAATCGTAGTTGAAAAGATGAAACTTGGTTATTTAGAGGGAAGAATTTCTGGCGCTTGAGTTTCGCAACTGCATGACTTACCAAATAAATTTAAATCAAATGGCTATCGTAAATTTGAATTCATCAAGCATGACGGCAAAGCTTTTCGGCATATTCGTGCCTGATGTGCCGCTCTGTATATGTATACCTGCAGGCATCTCCATACAGAAAGCAGTCTGGTGCTTACCCAACCTCATACGTTCATGGACAGCTGCCTACGGTCAAGGAGATTTCACTCGGTATCGGGGCTGGCATCCCCATATTGTTGCGCTCTCATCTCGTGAATTTTATTGCTAAGCACTTGAATAATTGATTGCGTATAAGAGTCGGTACGCTCATGTACCAAGGCTCATCCTTCCGTATCCAGGGTACTGGTTGGACTGTGCTCGCCCCTCTCGACTAGACGTACGGAGTTCTGCGCCATGTAGGTAGACAGCACTATGTCAGAGGCGCCAAATACTTCGGCCTTTGCGCAAAGAGGAAATCGCAACGGCAAGTTCCCCTAAGGCCGGCCATCTTTGCTGAAGTCTGTCCACACGGCGCGCAGTCACCTAATTGTTCTCAAAATCAGCACCACCCAAGTCTGAGCTCCTCATTCTCCGACTTATACGTTTGTCTCCACCCACCATTGGAAAATAGTGAGGGCCCCTAGTCGTTTCTCCATGATAATTCTTACCGTGCTTCCAAGATTCGTCGAAGACCTGCTATAGTCACAGACCATCTTTACTGAGGTTGCCCATGGACATGTTGATGATCGCGTTTCGTACCTCGCTGAGAGAACGCGTACATGAGATATTGCAAACCTGCGGGGTCACAGCCTATACCGAATTTCCAGGAGCGATTGGGACGGGGCAATCGGGATCGACTGAAGGGATCTCATTCTACGCAGGAGGGAATAGTGTGATTCTGATCTCCCTCGAATCAGTTCAACGCGACAAAGTTGCCGACGCGGTCAAAGCCTGGTGTGCCGAGGCCAAACGTTCAGGATGGGTCAAACCAGCCGTACGGGTTTTCTGTTGGCCCTGCACCCAACTCGTCTAGGAACAGCCCGCTTTCAGGCGACTGATCGAACCTCGGACCTCCGGAGTTGCGTGGGGAACGCGTAAGCCAGCAACGTTCTGAGAAATAGCTCAGGAACGTGCAATCTTCCACTTCGAGGCTTATATGGCACACCGCGTCCACACTCAGCTGCAACAGTCCTATCGAGAGCAGTCGCTCAAAATGTTTCCCTGGATTTGTGCGCGCTGCGGACGAGAATTTGATGGTAAGAAGCTGAGCCAGCTCACGGTTCATCACAAAGACCACAACCATGATAACAATCCACCTGACGGAAGCAACTGGGAATTACTCTGTCTCTACTGTCACGACAATGAACACCAGCGTCACCAGGTAGCACCCCCATCCAGTGAGATACCGCCCAGTCGAGAGCAAGACCGACCTTCAACCTTCACACCGTTCTCCCATCTCGCGGACTTGCTCAAACGCAAGACATAGGTGTTCTCGTTTGCGCGACATGCTATAGGCTATGACGCGATTCATATTCGGCCACCAGCCCATGTCAATCACCATACGCTCATGAATATGTCTCATCCCCGCGATCCGTTACACGGGATCACGCTAGAAACCATCATCAAGGAACTGGTCGAGCGGTATGGATGGGTCGAGATGGGACGTCGCGTGCCAATCCGCTGTTTTCTCCACGACCCCAGTGTAAAATCCAGCCTCACATTCCTCCGGAAAACGCCCTGGGCGCGAGAGCGAGTCGAAGGGTGGTACATCGCGTATAAAGATTAAAGGAGTGAACTGGCTCGCTCCTTTCACGTGAACATGTCTGGAATCAAGGAACCACAAACCCATGGCCTCGAACGCGACAATTTTTAAAGCGACATTACAAATCTCCGATATGGACCGCCAGTACTATCAGGATCATGCCGTCACGCTGGCACGCCATCCGTCCGAGACTGACGAGCGCATGATGGTGCGACTGTTGGCCTTTGCCCTGCACGCGCATGAAGCCTTGTCATTCGGTCGGGGAATAAGCGCCGAAGAGGACCCTGCGCTATGGATCAAGGATTTGACGGGAGCTATCGACCACTGGATAGACGTAGGGCAGCCGAATGAGAAATCTATTCGCCAGGCCTGCGGCCGAGCGAAACAGGTCTATGTCTATACCTACGGCGGGCGCGGCGCCGATCAATGGTGGGAGAAGAATCTGACCATACTCGAACGATTGGATAATTTGACCGTGATGAATCTTCCGCTGGAGGGAGGCCGGATGTTAGCTCAAATGGCACAACCCAGCATGCAGCTGCAATGTACCATTCAAGAAAGAAACATTTGGATGACGGATGGAGAGACCACTGCCCATATTGAATTGACAATCGTGAAAGATGCCGAACGCTCGGTTGGGTAACAGGGTGAGACCGCATGGACTGCATGTGGCATGAGGACACAACGATGAAAGAAAAGAAACGCATGCCTACGAGTGGTGAGACGGGCCATTGGGCCCATCCTTTTGCCTCCCTACAGAAGATCAAGCTGCCATCGACTCCAGATGAACAGCAAGGTGCCAGCGGCACAGCCCGAACGGATTTGAAGCCAGCCGCACCAAAGAAATCTCGTGGTCGAGTGAATATAGTTCGCCAGACCGCACACCGCGGTGGCAAGACCGTGACGGTCATCTCAGGTTTCCTCGGTATCAGTCTGGTTGAGGAAGAGGCCCTCGCCAAGGAAATGCAGCAATCGTGCGGCGCCGGGGGCACGGTGAAGGAAGGGCGGATCGAGGTTCAGGGCGACCAGCGCGAGACCGTCGCCCGCATCCTGACCAGCGCCGGTTTTCAACCTGTGTTTGCTGGAGGGTGACGGACTTCGAAAAGGGCACGATCAGATCGGGCCCCTCTTTTATGTGGTGAACGCCGCCTCTTGCCTGGCCCACTAGCAAGAATGGCTGAACTCTGGCACTGATCAAGCGCTCCAGTCGATTGACTTCCTCCGCTGATCGAGATACAGGTTGCACCATTATTGCTACTAAGATGTACTCACACTCTATCCATCACTGAGGGGCTACCATCATGAAAAACGTGGAAATGACGGTCGAAGGGACAACATTGACCATTAAGGTTGATCTATCTAAAGAGTTCGGGCCGTCTGCTTCAGGGAAAACAATTATTATTGCCTCAACGGAGGGGAATGTGACTATTCCAAACCGCGAGGAGAAGGTCGGACTGAACGTCTACCGGAAGAAGTGATCGGGGCACGGGTGTATGGGTCAGGAGGTGGGGCATGGCGCACGCCCATCAACATGCGTGGCTTGCTGCGGGCACACGTCGATGGGCATATTGGAGGTTGATTCGGTCGGAATGACTGAAACAACGGGCTGCATCAGCCTCGCTTCTTTGCAACCTTGTCGGCGCGCTTTTCCATCATCGTCTTGGCAGGTTTCTTCTTGGTCGTTTTTTTCTGCGTCATACCCTTAGCCATTAGGTGTCTCCTCTACTGCTACTGTACGGATGAATAATATCGGGCTGCGACATGATTGCCGCCCCCCCCACTTCATATCCCAATTACGCAAGAATTGGAATGGGTATCTAAATATTTTCGTCGATTGACTTCGTCTCCTGCCCACTGTACAGCTTCCTGGAGTCGAATAATCCGTCTGTCTGACCGGACACGGTCTCTGGAGGGGCGCCATGGGAAATTCTTCGGGCAATAAGGAGCGAGAGGAGTTTGCCGATGCGATCAACCGTGCGGCGTTCGGCAACGAGCGCGTACTGTTACGCAGACGTGGCCGAGCGGTCGCTGCAGTGGTACCCATCACTGATCTCCGGCTCCTGGAGGCTCTGGAAAACCGTATCGATCTCGTCGATGCCCGCGAGGCTCTAGCCCAAGCGAATAAGAAGGGGGCTCGGCCCCTTGATGCCATATTAAAAGAATTGGGAGTGTGATTGCACCGGACAATCTCCACAGTTTTCGTGGCTCCTCCAGCCGAACAACAACTCGGCGCATTGGCTAGGCCCCTTCGAACACTTCTCGTAAAACGGCTCCTTGCACTCCGTCCCAGCCCCAGTCCTCCCGATGCTACGAAGATCGAAGGCCTGGAGCATCTCTATCGGATTCGCGAGGGCAGCTATCGGATGGTCTATGCCATTCGAGGGCAAGAGCTCCTCGTGCTTTCTATCAAACGTAGCACTCATAGAGATCGTCATATCGGTTCCTAGTCGGATGCACCATTCACGATCTGCTGATAGTACGACTCCAGCATGAATGCGCGAGCTGGTTCG
>JBBRRN010000082.1:0-10480 GCA_038200685.1 Nitrospirales bacterium | reverse complement strand
TTGCCGTCCTCCGCGATGACGGTGGTTGTGCCCCCGCGGCGCGAGACGCTGGCAACGGCGCTCCCGCTCCGGACGGTTCCCAGCGGCAGCGAGGCGACGATTCGCCGGACGTATTCCATGGAGCCGCCCCGGACCACGCGCCAATCTTTCTTTTCTTCGTCAAATCAGTTCGCACACCACTCCCAGACATTCCCTGCCATGTCATAGCATCCGTAGGGACTGCCCCCCTTAGGATAATGGGTGACCGGAGCCGTGTGCCCAATCGCTGCCTCTCCGCTGTTACACTTGCTCTTGTCGAACTTGTCTCCCCAGGGATACTCGCGCCCGTCCTCGCGCGTGCGGCCTTTTCCCACTCCCGCTCGGTCGGTAGGCGTTTCCCCACCCATTTCGCATAGGCCTCTGCATCGTAGTAGCTGACTCCCACGACAGGGTGATCCGCCTTGTTCCATTTATGGTCATGCCAATATTCTGGAGCGTTTATGGTTTTGGTCTTCCACTTCCACCCTCCACACTCCAGTACGCCTGATTTCCGTAGCCATCTGTCAAGATGGAGGCTCGAAATTTCTCGTTCGGCACGGGATACTGGTCGAACCAATAGTCATGGACAATCGCCTCATGGATTCCTCCCTCGCCGTAAAGGAACGGCCCTTTCGGCACCGTTACCATGTCGACAGGGGCCTCACGTGGTAGAACCTCGTCCAGTGGAATAGGTGGTTGGTGCCAGTGGGTTGCTTGTCTTTCAACGGACTTTGCAAAGGCGGCACGGCAGGAGGGAGCTTTTTCAGGTGTTCAATCAACCTGTCCATATCCCGGTGAAAATACGGATCTGATCGCACCGCGATACCTTGACGATAGGACAAATCCTGGATACTGTCCGGGAGCCACTCAGCTGACGGGATCGAGGCCCCTCCCACAAGCACCGGAATTACTGAGATCTGCCCTTGTAACGCCGACTCAATCTCGATGCGGACAAAATCCCCTGGGTCATTGAGCCGGGACTTGCCTTTACTGCCCCGTTTCTTTATCCACTCTCGCCCGATCACCGCGAGGAACACCTCGCATTTGGCCACTTGTGCGTCCAGAAAAGTGCGAAAATCGACACCAAGGGGATCGAATCCACATCCTTGAAGACTGCCTCTTGACCAAACTGATGGATGAGCTGATCGTAGATCCGCACGGTGACATCGGCGCTATCTTCACAACGGTAGGAGATCAGGATTTTGCTCATCGTCTATCCACTACTCCTCAACCAATGACCCAACGGCGCTGGATGATATTTTATCGTTCCAGTGTTGTAAAGAGAAGGAAGGGCCCTTCCTGTGCGCTCCTCAGGATGGCTGCGGCTCAGTGGGATTGGTGACTTCAGATTGGGGCCGAAGCGCAATTGGTTCGGCGGCAGGTACGATACGCCCTACATCGAGCAGAATGGCGACCAGCATGTCGCTCAGGACGTTCACGCCTGAACGGGCTCGGGCGATGATCCAATCCACCGTCAGGATGAGTGGAATGGCTGCGACGATGACGTGGGTCGGCAAGCCTGCGGCTGAGAGAACGAGCGGCAACACAATCATCCCGGCCTCCGGAATACCGGCCACGCCGGCCCCTGCGATCATCGATGCGGCGACGATCAACAGCTGATTGCCCAGCGGCAGATCGAAGCCCAGCGCTTGGGCAAGAAAGAGGGCAGCCATCGCTTCATAGAGGGTAATGCCGTCGTTGTTGAGATTGGTGCCGACACAGGCGGCGAGCCGCGCCGATTGCGGCGAGACCTGCATGCGATCGAGGCACCGGAGGGTGACCGGCACGGTGGCGAGGCTGCTGTTGCACGACACGGCGGTCATGATGGCATCAGCCCCCTGCCCCAGATAGACCTTCGGCGACTTTTTCCCCACCAGCCAGGCGACAAGTGGGTAGTAGACGAGCGCGTGGATGGCGAGTCCCAAGAGCATGGCGGCGAGAAAGACCCAGAGGACGGCGAAGACGCTGATGCCTGCCTTGCCGACGACCTGCGCGACGACGCCGAACACGGCGAGCGGCACCGCAAGGATGATCCATCCAAGCATCTGCACGAGCCAGTGATAGATGCGCTCAATGATCCGTGCGAGGGTATGGACTGCCCCGCGACCCTGGTCTGTCTCGCCCCGCAAGCGGCGAAGGATGGCGCCGAGGTACAGGGCGAGAAGGACCACGCCGATGATGTTCCCGCTCGAAAACGGCGTCATGATGGTGCTGGGAATATAGGAGGCGAGGTATTCGATCGGACTCTGCGCCCCGTTGTGGACGGCTGCGGGGGTGTCTGTCGGCAGCTTCTGAGCTGGCACGAAGTTCAGCAATTCATCAACGTGGCCATACCAGGCCAAGCCCGGCTGCCAGGTATTCATGATCACAAGACCAATCGTCATAGCCACGCAGACATTGACAAGGCAGATGCCGAGCAGTTTGATACCTTGGCGAAATGGGAGGCTGGTACGGATGAGGGCATCCAGGATCGCAAAGAAAATCAGCGGGATGGCGAGGGTCTTGAGCAGCGTCACGACGAGGAGGCCGAGCCAGCCCAGATCCTCGTTGCGCAGGCCGCCCAGGTAGGGCTCCCGACCAAAGGCCGCTCCAAGCAGCGCGCCACAGGCCACGGCGATGAGCACTTGTGCATACAGCGGCAAAGGGATCCAGCGTGATGTGGCCTGCATAGTGGTCTCTAGTGAGCCGCGGAAGAATACCCCTTTCCCCGAGAGAAAGCACGTTGCCTTCTGAGGCAGAACTGGATGCGCCTCGCACTCTTCCTTCAGGAATGTCAGCCCACACATGGTATAGTTTCAAACACAGGGAGGTGCGTATGTATAGGACCATCATCATTATCGCGGCCCTCTTGGTCGTAGGGCTTTCACAGGCTGCAGCAGCAGCCTCATCGACCTCTCCCGACAATCATAAGACAGGGGACGGCAAGGCCCTCACGGTAGATGACCTCGGACGAGGGTTGAAGAGCGCGGCCCATAATATCGAGAAGGAGATTCCAAAATTCGGGTCTGCGATAGGGCAAGCGGTCAAGAAAATCACAGAGAAGGGATCTGAAAAGCCGGCGAAGTAGAATCCACAGCTTCGCCATACTGAGCGCATTCCCCGTCGTTCCCTAGCACGCGACCAGCATGACTAGCATAACAAGTGAGACAGCCGAGCCCTGATTTCAAGTGGCTTTCTTTTCTTGCCTGCCCTGCCTTCCGCACACTTCTCAATCAGCTATCCCTTGCTCCACAGGTTCTGTGGGTAACTCTGTGGATGAGAGGCTTGGTTCGTTCAAAAAGGCCGACGCTGAAAGACTTCGCAGCAGTTTGCCTAAATATTGGGCATTGTGGCCTACCCTGTGAAGCCACTATATTTTGTGGCTTGACGAATCAATTTTTTGTTCTTTCGCGATTTTTAACTCACGTGCGCTTTTACGATGAGTTCCTACTTGAACCGCATCTCCTGATGTGGGGTACTGCGAAACATTGATGCGTGAACAAGCTTCGGTGGGGGCCGTCATGAGACAGTCGTAGAAAACAAAATATGTAGAATCGCATGTTGGAAAATGGGGAGATTCGTGAAGACCTTTTAGACAGCGTTTTTGGCTGCGTTAGCTGGTGAGGAAGCGTTCGAGGAAACTGGTTGAGACGTGGCCCTTTTGGAAGTCTGGGTCGTTGAGGATGCGCTTGTGCAGCGGGATGGTCGTCTTGATGCCTTCGATCACAAATTCGTCGAGAGCTCGGCGCATGCGGGCCATAGATTCCTGCCGATCCCGGCCATGCGTAATGACTTTGGCGATCATCGAATCGTAGAACGGGACGACCATCATGTTCGACTCTATTGCCGAATCGACTCGTACACCGAATCCTCCCGGTGCGCTGTATTTGGTGATCATGCCTGGACAAGGAGTAAACTTTTCAGCGTCTTCGGCGTTGATGCGGCATTCGATGCTGTGCCCGGTGAGCTTGACGTCTTGCTGTTTGAACGAGAGCGATTGCCCGTCCGCAAGGCGAATCTGCTCCTTGATGAGATCGATTCCGGTCACCATTTCGGTGATAGCGTGTTCCACTTGGATGCGGGTATTCACTTCCATGAAGAAGAAGTTGTGGTCCTTGTCGAGGAGGAACTCGACGGTGCCGACATTTCTGTAGTGCACGGCTTTGACCGCTTCGACAGCGACCCGGCAGATCTCTCGGCGGAGTTTCTCGTCGACGGCTGGTGACGGCGTTTCTTCCAGCAGCTTCTGATGCCGACGTTGAATCGAGCAGTCGCGTTCGCCAAGATGCACGACATGCCCACGATGGTCGGCAATAATCTGCACTTCGATATGGCGAGGCTCGAGAAAATATCGTTCGAGATAGACGGCGTCATTGCCGAAAGTGGTCTTCGCCTCCGCTTGCGCGGCTTGAAACGCACGGGCAAGGTCCTCGGCCTTATTGACGACGCGCATGCCGCGCCCTCCCCCACCGGCTGAGGCTTTGATAATAACGGGATAGCCGACCTTACCGGCGGCTTCGAGGGCTCCCTGCTCGCTCTTCAACTCACCAGGACTGCCTGGCGTGACAGGTAAGCCTCGCCGGGCGACGATTTCTCGCGCCTTGGCCTTGTCGCCCAAGAGGGCAATATGCTCTGACGCGGGACCGATGAATTTGACACCGATGGATTCACAGACTTCAGCAAAGTGGGCATTCTCGGAAAGGAACCCATAACCGGGATGGATAGCGTCTGCTCCAGTGATCTCGGCTGCGCTCAGGACGTTGGGAATATTTCGGTAGCTGAGCGCCGCGTCAGCAGGTCCGACGCAGACCTTCTCGTCAGCTGCGCGCACATGCAGGCTCGAAGCATCGGCCTCGGAGCAGATCGCGACGGTCTTAATGCCAAGTTCCTTGCAGGCGCGAATCACGCGGAGCGCGATCTCACCGCGATTGGCTATCAACACTTTCTTAAACACGCGCGTACTCCGATGTGGGTCGAGGGAAGAGGTTAGGGGGTGGCAGTCGGATCGATGAGGAAGAGCGATTGACCATACTCCACCGGCTTGGTGCTTTCAGCCAGAATTTTCGTGATCCGCCCATCCATCTCCGATTCAATTTCGTTCATCAACTTCATCGCTTCCACGATGCAGAGGACCTGTCCCTTCCTCACATAATCGCCTTCTTCGACATAGGGATCTGCGTCCGGCGAAGGAGAGCGATAGAACGTCCCGACGATTGGGGACGCGATGGTGATCATGCCTGTCGTATCTTCGATCAGCGTGCCTGTCGTGGCAGGTACATATGAGGAGGGTGTCGAGACAGACATTCCCGGCTCCTGGACCGTCGCCGTCATCGTCTTCAGCCCCGTTTCATATCGCACACGGATTCTGAGGCCTTCGCGCTCGATCTCCATTTCAGTCAGGCTGTTCTTCTTCAGCAGATCGATCAGTTCTTGAATCTGCTTGGTCTGCTGTCCTGACAACAAGGGCAACCCTTCCCCGCTTTGGGTCGAGGCAACGGTCTGCGAAAGGATGACCGGTTTCTTATTCTTCTTCGACTTGTTGGAAGCCCGTTTGCTCACCGAACACGCTCCACATACTCGCGAGTACGGGTATCGATCCTGATCACAGTCCCTGTTTCCATATAAAGCGGAACCTTAATGGTGGCACCGGTTTCAAGAGTCGCAAGCTTGGTGCCGCCCGTGGCGGTGTCGCCCCGGAAACCCGGATCCGTATCGCTGACTTTCAGTTCGATAAAGTTTGGTAGCTCGACGTCGATCGGGCGGTGTTCGTATACCAGGATCTTCACCGTCATGTCTTCTTTCAAGAGATCCGCATTTCCACCGAGCTTTCCTTTTTCGAACGTGAGTTGTTCGAACGTTTCTGTGTCCATAAAGGTATAGGCATCGTCGGTCGCGTAGAGAAATTGCATGGTGCGTTCTTCGAGATCAGGCTCCTCGAACCGTTCGCCTGATCTGAAGGTACGGTCCAGAACATTGCCTGAAAGATAACTCTTGAGCTTCGTGCGCACGAAGGCTCCACCCTTCCCCGGTTTTACATGTTGGAACTCAACGATATAGAAAGGCTGATTATCGACCATCAGGCGCACGCCCCCGCGAAAATCTGTCGTGGAAATCACTCAATACTCCCTTCAAACTGTATGTGTAGGCAGTTGTTGGACCGGTTCCGTCATAATTTTGTTCCTTTTACCGCCCGTCGCGATGCCGCCTGCGCTGGTGTGCGCTTCCCGCGTTTGGATGCAGTCAGATGGTCATGCAATCCCCGGAGTGCAAGGAGATAGCCCGTCGGACCCAGGCCTGAAATTTGTCCGATCGAGACGCCTGAAATATAGGATCGGTGACGAAATTCTTCTCGCTGATAAATATTGGACAGATGTACTTCAATCGTCGGCAGCCCAACTGCAGCAATTGCGTCACGAATGGCGATGCTGGTGTGGGTGTAGGCTGCAGGATTAATAATGATTCCGTCGTATTCCTCCCGAGCCTCTTGAATCCATGTCACCAACTCTCCCTCACTATTCGATTGGCGCAGGTCTACTGTCACAGCCAGCTCAACCGCCAGTTTCGTGATGGCTGAGTCCATAGCCTCGAGGGAAAACGTGCCATATATAGATGGCTCTCTGCTCCCGAGGAGATTGAGATTGGGGCCGTGTAGGACTCGTATTCGCAGCATATCGCACTGTTCACATAGTTACGTAGGTAGTCCGAATCCCTCTAATGCAATCCAGCAGGGCGGCATTGTAGCAGCCTGCCTAGGACCGGTCAAACTTGTGAAAAATCTCAGGAAACTTTGAGGTGTGGCTCGTTCACAGAGTCACGGTCGTGACGACGGGATTGAATCCTATACAGCCAGGACTCTAACTGCACCACGACGTCAGCACGAGGCGTTGAAGAAGACTGCACAGCGGTCTCGGCGGGTTGGGAACCGGACTCCAGTTCTGCGGGCCGCTCCCCTATCTGATCCGTAGGGTCAGAGGTTGTCTCCGTGGATATCGTTGCCGCAACCTGTGGCACAGCAGAGACAATCTCCGGTTCGGCCGTCGTTGATTTCGGCAGGTCTGTTGGGGCAGATGTAGCCGGTTCTTTCTTCTGAGCCTGTGATCCGCCCAGAGCAGATTGGATTGAGAGCGCTTCTTCATCACGCGGGTTGATGGCCAATATCAGCGAACAGGATTGCAGCGCAGACTCCATTAGCCCCTGGCTCTGGTAAATCTTAATCAGGGTTCGGTGAGCCCGCAGGTTTTCGGGACTTAACTTGACAGATTCTTCTAGAATCGCCTTGGCTTTTGTGGCCTGACCCAAGCGGTCGTAGACACGTCCGAGGGCAACCATGGCCGTAATAAAGCCAGGATACAGGTTCAGCCCATCTTCGAGCACGCCCGCGGCTTCTTGCCACATGCCGACTTTTCCGTACTCTTCGGCCAATGGCATAAACACTTTGGAGCGTGGATCCTTGGCTAACTGGACAGCCAGTCGGTCGATTTCCATGGCGCTCGCTGCGGCGTGCTGATTCTGAGCCATAGGCTGCTAGCGTCCTCCCAGAACTGGACTGGGGGATTGGCTGGAGCAGAACAACTCGTGAGCCCGGTTCAAGATCGCATCAGCAAGCGCGCGTTTTGGCATGAGAGGCAGTTCTGTCATCACCCCCTGCCGGTCTATCAATGTGGCTGCGTTCTGATCGCTGCCGAATCCCGCTCCTTCTATCGTGACATCGTTGGCCACGATTAGGTCGAGCCCTTTCGCTGTCAGCTTGGCTTGTGCATGAACGGTGAGATCGCTGGTCTCAGCGGCAAAGCCGACCATGAGCTGCGTAGTCCGCTGGGCAGATAGAGAGGCCAGGATGTCCGTGGTTCGTTCGAGATCGAGCGTCTGACCAGTGTGCCCCTGTTTCTTGAGTTTCTGCGAAGCAGGGTGTGTTGGGCGAAAATCTGCCACAGCTGCGGCCATGATCACAGTTGTAGACCAGGCGAGACGGATGGACAACGCCTTCAACATGTCTTCAGCCGTAGACACCGACACGACCTCGACACCTCTCGGAATTGGTAATGCTGTAGGGCCAGTGACAAGAACCACCTGCGCTCCCCTTGCCTGGGCGGCTTCAGCAACCGCATAGCCCATCTTGCCGGAAGAACGGTTCGAAATAAATCGCACCGGATCGATCGGCTCTTGTGTCGGGCCGGCCGAGACTAGAACGCGGTGCCCTTGCCAATCGCGTTGTGGAGCCAGCGCCGCGTGAATAGCTGCCAATATCCTACCTTCCTCTGCCAAACGGCCTTGGCCGATCTGCCCAGAGGCGAGTGGACCTATTTCTGGATTGACGACGACCGTTCCCCTTGCGCACAACGTTTTCACATGTTCTTGAACGGATGGATGGGTCCACATCCCGCCGTCCATAGCGGGGGCTACAACCAACGGGCACCGCGACGTCAGAAGCATGGTCGAGAGTAGATCATCGCCCATCCCCATCGCAGCCTTTGCTAGACAATTGGCGGTGGCAGGTGCAATGACGATCGCATCTGCCTGTACAGGCAATGACACGTGTGTCATGGCCTGATGCGCTTCGAAGATATCTATCGAGACCGGATGACCGGAGAGCACTTCAAACGTGAGCGGGGTGACGAATTTCGTAGCCGATTGCGTCATCACGACCTGCACCACCGCTCCTTCACGGATCAAAGTCCGGAGCAATGCGACAGCCTTGTAGGCCGCAATACTGCCGGTCACGCCGAGCACGATGTGCTTCCCGATTAATGTCGGCCCAATGGAGTCGGAAATATTCACCAATGACTCCTCTACTCCTCGCTCTCACCCACCACCGGCGGCTTTGGGGAATCGTCGACATAGACACTCAGTTCTTTCTTGATCTCTTTTGCATCGTCGCCGGTCATTAAGGCGATGCGCTCCATTTCGCCGTCTTTGCCGCGCTTCGACTCTTTCATGGCATCCCGCGCTTCTTGGCCAACGAGATAGGTAACCTGCCCTCTGAGAACTTCATCGAGGGCAATCGTCGTTTCTTTGGTGAAGCGTGATGCGGCATGACGAGATCCCTGGACAATGTGCTTCGCCCGTTGGGCTGCGATGATCGACAGCCGGTGTCGTGAATCAAACTCGTCTGCTGTGTATTGGGGCAAGACTTTTAACATGTCGCTCATGGATTCGGTACTCCTTTGGATGAGGGAAGATCTTTGCGATCTTCGGTTTTCTGCTCCTCGTCAAGAATGAAATTATTCTCGAGCCACGTCATATTCAAACGTTTTGTCTTCAATCGTTCGGACCAGAAGATACTCTCGAGATCGCGAAGGGAAAGGCCAAGGTCTTCATTGCGGACGATATAGGCGTATTCCCGATAGCTCCACACCTCTTCTTTCACTTTATTGAGCCGTCCTTGGATCTCTTCCGGGGTATCGGACGCTCGAGTCTGGAGCCTGGCCTTGAGCACGGCCATCGAAGGGGGGAGAATAAAGATCGACACAGAATCTTCGAATCGTTTCTTGACCTGCATGGCGCCCTGTACATCGATCTCCAATAACACATCGATCCCCTGCTCGACCTTTTCAGTCAGTGATTTCCGTGGCGTTCCATAGAGATGTCCGTATACATGGGCCCACTCGACAAACTCATTTCGTTCGATCATCTCTCGGAATAACTGTTCTTCGATGAAATAATACTCGCGCCCATGCTCTTCCCCTGGCCGAGGCCTCCTCGTGGTATAGGAAATTGAATGCCACAACCCTGGGAGCTTCGCCGTCAGTTGCTTACACAGGGTTGTTTTCCCCGTTCCGGATGGTGCGGAGATAATGAAAAGAATCCCTCGCCTCTCCGTCGAGGAACGCGGGTGGCCAGATGCCGGTACCGGAGAGCTGATTGTAGGGACTGAGTTCATTCGATGTTCTGGACCTGTTCACGAATGCGTTCGAGCTCGGCCTTCATCTGGACTACGTAACCTGCGATTTCCGCATCGTTGGCTTTCGAGCCGATCGTATTGACTTCCCGCCCGATTTCTTGGAGTAGAAAATCAAGTGTTTTGCCTATGGAGTCTGTGCGGTCAAGTGTCTGCTCAAACTGTATCATATGCGAGTCTAATCTGACAATTTCTTCTGTAATATCACCACGGTCCGCGTACATTGCCAACTCCTGGTAGAGTCGGGGAGGATCAGGAATCTCAGATCCCAACAGCTTTGCTACGCGACCCTTCATTTTGTCGAACATTTCCTGGGCCAAGAATGGAGTCCGTGCCGCAATACGCGTACGGTGTCCCCGGATCGTCTGAACCCGTGCGCCCATATCCTCTGCCAGAGCTTTCCCTTCACGTGCTCGCATGCCTTCAAGATCCGACAGTGCTTGTACCATCAATTGTTGCGCGATCTTTGCCAGTTTAGGATCTTCTGTCGGTTGATCCGATACCGATAGCACGTCACGAAGTCCGACCACGAGCGCAATATCAATGGGTCCGCTCAGCTTCAGGGTTTTTTTGAGAGTTCGGAGG
>JBBRRN010000081.1:0-10487 GCA_038200685.1 Nitrospirales bacterium | reverse complement strand
GCTTGTCAAACCTAGCCATACGGTACTCCTTTCTGCCTTTAACCTCGTCTTCTGATCGATGAAGTCGAAACAGTTCTCGATTCTGAAATGTGAACTCACAATGGCGTCCAGCGATTCATAGGCTCACGACCAACTATAAATTTCATTTGGAAACGGAGGTAACTAGAAGTTACCCTTACCCACAGTCAGAGGGCGGCTTCGGAAATTCGCCAGTGTGCTAAGGGTAGCCTCACTTCACCGAAGCCACCAATGAGTGGCGAACCAGAGGAGCCCGGGCTTAAGAGCACGAGACGCAAACACGGGGCGACCTTCGGAGCCCAGGTGGCCTTGGCTGGATGTCTGTCATTCCAGTTATGATGGCCGTTGCCTCGACCATTGAGTTGTCGTATGGTCCGTTCCCGCGGCATTGCCAAAGAGCGGCCTTGTTTAATTTAAGAATGGAGCGACTCGAACGACCGGCTTCATTTCCATGAACGGCATCAGTCTTCATTTTGCCGGGCGAATCGACAGTGCGTGATTTTGATCGTTCACCTTCGCATCAATACGATCACCCTTCTTGATTTCTCCCATCATCTCGGTCGTTTTATCTGTGTGCAAACGGACTTCTTTGCCGTCCTTCGCTTTGATGAAATAGTTACCGTCTTCGACGCGGACCAGCTCGCCCTTGATCGTCTTGGCGCCGTCTGCATGCTCAGTTCCCTTCTTATTGTCCACGTTCTTTTGCTTATCATCATCAGACTGAAAACCTTGTCTATCAGTGACTGAGTCAGTTTTCATCACATCAGAGGGCCCAGGGGCATGCTCTGCGTGTGCAGCGGACAGCCCGAGGCACAGTAAGAAACCACACGATAGGACACCGACAATTTTGGAAATAGATACCATGAGAGCCTCCTCGGTTAGATATAAAACGTATGTTTGCAACGGTACACTCTCCAGAGCCTTGTTGGCTGAGCAATTTTGATCAGATTACGGAGTTATCTCCTAGTTTTATTACAAGACTTCCAGCCTGGATTATTCACGAGAGTTCGTAGGGAATCTGCTGGCACGGGGGGCAGGCGCGCGAAATTGCAATGGCAACACGCTGCCTGAGAGTTGCGAACGGGGTAGCCATCTGCCTGGAAATTCTTCAGGCCCGAATTATTCATGATTCTAAACCGACAGAAACAGAGCGGCGCGGAATTGACAAGAACGAAGCGCTGGACCGCAAAGAGCTAGCTCGCACCTGCATAGACCTTCTGCGCAGAAACGCGGCTGTGCCGGCAGTCTCACAGCTCAGCCCTTCGACAATTCGGCACTATACATGAGGGCGTCACGTCGACATATGTTCGCGACGCACCGTCATTTAACGGGGACTGGCAGCCCTATCGTGCTTCCGTCGCTGACTTTTGAGAGATAGGTATTGAGATCTTAAAGCCGTTGCTTGAGGTCCTCCGATACAAGAAAATTATTGGTCAAACGGTTAACTCCTTTCGCTTATTGGAGACCTTTAGTCAGGGCGACTGTGGTCGGCAATTTTGTTTTGTTCGGTCCACTCATTGACCCAGGTCATCACGTCAGCTATCCGATCTCCATAGCCCACCTGAAAGCGCTCCTGAATTTTTCCCACAATCATGTCTCGACGACACTCGCTAAACATCAACACGTCGTCTGTGAAGGTGCCCCGTTTCCTGCTGGGTTCGCCATTGATTTGTTCCCCTGAATCGTTGAAATGATCTTCATTGAGGACCTCTCTAAACGGAGTGGCTGTGGTGGAATCGGAACAGTCTTTGATGCGACAGGCCAAAGACGACGTTGGAACCACGATGATTGCCACGACGCTCAAACAGACTCCACCTATGATGGTTCGAGTGATATTTTGCACAGGAGGCTCAGGATTTGTTCATTAGGACATGTGAGAAGCAGGTTCCCACACACTCGTTACTGTCATGAGATTGTTGCAATCCTCTTTTGATCTTCTCGCGGTCGTCGCCCGCTGGCTTTTCCCGTTTCTACTTGTAATCATCTTTGAATTCAGTCCAGATTCAGAAAGACTTTCGTTCACGGCCGCACCTCAAGGTCTTTGTCTGTTTTGACTCTGTGCCCTTTCTGGTAGTCTTATACGTGACCATAGGAGAGTATGGGACTAGGTGGTTCCCTAGTTTACTGGCTACTCGCGGAGCGATCCGTCACAATCGAGGCGATGGCCTCTGGTATTGTATGAATCAGAACGATACCAGGTGAGAATCGGCAGATGGCTCGAAGCAGAATCATCCTGCCAACTCTCGGTAAGAATTCCCTGCTACCATCCAGCTAAGCGTCCTTGCTGAGTACAGAAAAGTGTCAGTGGGAGACAGGCGCGTCCGTAATAAACGAAACTGCGTGACCCTTAGCATCCACTTTCGCACGAACATATTCTCCCACTTTAGGCATTAAGCCTGATTTTATTTTTTCAGTACTGGAATCCACATGCATGCGCACCTCAGCCCCAGATGCTTCTCTGACGACATAGTTCTCACCATCGATCTTCACTAATTCGCCCTTGACCTCCTTGCCGGGTACAAACCTTTCTTTATCATCCACGGTAAATATCTTCCCCCCCGATTGGCCAGTGTTGAGCTTGTCAGCAGATGACGCGACATTTGACAGACCCAGGCACAGCAAGAAACTACACGACAGGAGACCGACGACTTTTGGAATCGATACCATGGGAACCTCCTTGGTTAGATGTACACCGCACATATCTCCCACGATACGCACTCTAGAGTCTTGGAAGCTGAGCAATATTGAACAAACCGCGAAATTTCTAGTCGTGGTGGGTGACGCCTCGCGAGGCCTGGAACGAGACGAGAAAGTGGGCTCGAATTTTAGTTGGAGCTTTTGGGAACGGAGGATTGTGCGCTTGAGGTAACCGGCGCCACACCGACCTCCCGGTCCTGCGGCTTGAATTGGGCACGAAGTTGGGCGATTCGCTGCCGAATCTTATTGAGAATGGGCCGCTCGTTGACAGAGGTACTATGCGCTTGCTCAAGAACATCTTGCCACACCTGCAGCGCATCGCGTCCTAGCCCCTGTTGCTCCAACACGAGGCCCACGTGATAGGCCGCGTAGGAGGAAGACGACGGACAGGCTGCTGCACGCTTAAGGACCTGCTTCGCTTCATCCACTTGACCTTGTGCCTGTAGAACCGTGCTCAACCCGAAGGACGCGCTCACCAAGCAGGCGTCTTGTCGAATGGCCGCTCGATACAATTCCGCCGCGCCCTGGGGGTCTCGCAGACGAGACCTGAGTTCGCCCATATTCTTTAAGAGCACGGGATCGCTCGGCGTTTGGGCGAAGGCCCTCTCATATGTCACTCGTGCCCGGTCCGCCTCTCCCCTCGCAGCGAATGCGAGTCCGAGATTCCGTAATACGTCAGGCCGTTCCGGTTCGAGTTGTAGGGCCGACTCATACTGTTGAATGGCGAGATCTAGGAGATCGCGATCCTGATGCAAGACCGCCGCCATCAGATGAAGGAGATGCGCGGTCGTGAGAAATGCACGAATTGGGAGTTCCTTCTCGAGTAAGATGAATGGCTCCTCACGCGGTTGTTTTGCCGGAATGGGAATGTGGTTCTGCTGTAACCAATCGCGCAACCGAGACGCAGGGATAGAATAACTAAGGCCGGCTCGCATCATGGCCGTACCCAGCCGCTCGCCTTGAGCATTCTTGACCTGCTCCAAATACGGAACGGTGTGGACGACCAGGCCCGCGATCTCACCGGTCTCGCTGTGCACCAGCGGCCCTCCGCTACTCCCGGCGTTCAGCATCCCCACGGTTTGCACAAAGGGAATCGGCAACCCAGCCGTTCTGGACCGTCCCATCGCCGTACCGGTAATCGTCATCGGAACGACCGATGCATGCAGCGTCAATCCCATCTGTAAGACATCTGAGACACGCGGATATCCGACGGCGATCGTCGGAGTGCCTTCGTCCGGACTCTCCATCGCCAACGGGAGGAAGGGAACCGGGTAGTCCGTTTGGATACGGAGCACGGCAAGATCGAGATCGGGGTCGATCGCGACTACCGTCGCCGCAGCATCGATGGTCTGATTGCGGATATAGACAAACAGTCTGGGGGAATCTTCCACCACGTGGGCGTTGGTCAGGACCAGGCCCTGCTCCGAGATAAATACACCGCTGCCGAACGAGAGGGCATGGGATTCCTCGTTAATACCGACAATCAGCACGGTCGCCGCTTTGGCCTGACGATAGAGATCGCCCTGGGTAAAAGGCAATGCCATGGCGGGAATTGAGACTAGAAGCAGGAGTGAAACCACGAAAAATACTGAGGCTTGGGAAGCAATGGCTACGCGAAGGAGAGTCTTACGCTTACGAGGAAAAGGGTCCGCAGTGTGCGCTGTCAAAATCAAGAACGCCATTACTCGTTCACAGTATCAAAACAACATAAAAGTATCCATTGGTTTTAAGTATAAAACACCGGCACTTCCGCCCTGCTTTGAGTCCCGCGGTTCCCGTCATGATGCTTCCAAGCTGAGCAATTCTGACCAGACTCGCTCCATCCAGAGGCATAGCATAAGAAAAAATATGCGTCGTGAAATCCAAAACGTTTTTCTTGCATGCTCAGAGGAACGGTGGACCATCAGGAAGAAGCGCCATGGAAGCTCAGCTGCTCGAACCACCGATGAGTTTAGAATCGAGGGTTCCATCACTCCGTTGAAGAATGACATCTTCATGGATTATGCGGTTGCCAACCAGGAGGACATCATGATGTGTGAACGTTGCGGAGGATTAAAAATATTGGAGCATTTCTACGGCACTTCGACTGATGTATCGGCGTGGATGTATGACGGCTTGCGGTGCATAAATTGTGGTTCCATCACAGCGTTCAAGATGAGAGTGAAAGACATGCACTACGTGAGCCCCCGTCATCTCGCATCAGGAGCTCGAGCAGGATCTCGCAGCTAATTGCCCGCGAGTAAGAGTGTGCGGTGAGACCCGACGCTGGATCTGTATGACCACCCACTTCGAAAGACAGCCCTTCTTTCTGCCCCGGCCTGTGAGCTGCTTTTCCCGAATACGTATGATGACCTGGCCTTGGTTGCAGGTCGGCAGGTGCCAGATCCGCCGCCGGCGCGTAATGTCGGATAGGTTCTCATCGTCGAAATAGAGCCGGTAGATACAACTCCACTTACTCGATTCATCCCTCATTAATTCTCCAACTTGAGCAATTGTGACCAGATCCGCTAAGGAGATGCTGCTAGTTTAGATAGTGGCAATAGAAAATAAAATGACTCTGGTAAAAGGAGCAATGTCATGAACAAACTTCTGACACACTTTACACTAGCCGCCCTGTCGATTGTTGGATTAACGGGTTGCGCGGCAGATCGCCCCTCTTCCTCCACGACCGATTCTACGAGACCCGTCATTCAGTCCCAATCCCCGGTAATCGAGGGCCAGGTCGTACGGACCGAAGGCGACGCTTATGTCATTAGGGAATTATCAGGACGGCAAACACGCGTAGCTTACGACAGAAAAACCGTGAGGGATAATATCGTGGTCGGAGGTACCGTAGCCGCGCGATTCGATGGTCTGCCTTCAAGCGCCTATGCAACTTCGATCACACGCGGCACAGGGAAGCCCACTTCGCCCTCAGCCAACACCTCCCCTCGCTTCCCAACGGTAGAAGGTATTGTCCAGCAGCAGGACGGGAACGATTATGTGATCAAAGAGAACTCCGGCAGGGACGTGCGTCTCCATGCGGACAACGCGACCAGACTCGATCGCGACATCCGATCAGGAGACAGAGTGGCGGTCATTACGAGCACGATGACGTCCGATGCCTCGATGTACAGTATTTACAAACTCGGCAATCCTAACGTCATTCAAGGGGAAGTAGTGCGGATTGAGGGGGACGGGTACGTGGTCAGGGACTTCACGGGAAGGGACATACGCCTCCAATCAAACTCTGCGACCGTTCGGAACGACACCATTCGCGTGGGGGATAGAATCATCGCGGATACGGGTTCATCGTCTTCCGTCCATGTGGATTCGATTGCTAAACGATGATTCCTGCTTCTTAGCATGTGACTCATTGGTCTGCTGCGGAATGCATCCATGGATTGTGGTTCAGTCGGACAGGAATAGGTCAATGGAGGCCCCTTCTATGGGTGCTGCAAACATTATTCTGAAAATTTGAGCAATTGGGCCCGGGCTACACACAATGGGATTGATCACTTGGGCATAGCTTCACATGCGAGGCCATAAACGGCCGAGGAGTGGATTCATGAAAACACATTACTTAGTTACACTTTGCGCCGCGCTGGTGGTCGGAGCCATGCTTCTCACGGCCCCGGTGACTGTTTCGGGCAAGGCCACAGAGAAGACACCGAACGAGCAAGCATCTCAACAGAAGGGGACGAGCTATGCTCCCGTCGATCTCAAGGAGGACATTGCCCTCGTCATCGCCCGGATGAAAGCCGCAAAGCCTGAGGTTATGAAGCGACAGATGGATTTGCTCAAGGAGCGGTACGACCTCGCAAACCGCCCAGCCAAAGATGTCACGATGTCACGCGGCAAACCTATTCAGGAAGGGATACGAGTCACACTTCCGCAGGGATTGACCTGGCAAAAACTTCAGGTTATGACCCCCGAAGAAATCCGGGAAAAGGACTCGTTCCCGGCTGGATTCTTTCCGCTTCCGCACCCTAACCACCCTGAAGGAGGGATGGTATTCACCACGTTCCAGATTGAGGAGATTCAGAAGCAGGAAGGTCGTGATCTCACTCGCTTCGACCTGGACTTCGACCTGCCGACCCATTTTTTACCGGAGTTCCCGCCCCCCATCTATCTGACGACTAGGCCCGATCTCGGTGACGTGTCACAGGGCAAATTGGTGACCATCGACAACTATTATGAATTCTTTAACGGGATTCTGAATCCGAAACAGCTCGAGGGCTTGCGGCTGCTCGTCACGACGTTCCCGCAGCAGCAATTCAACCAAACGGAAGACCGTCGTACCGTCCGTCCAAGCCGTGGCGTGACCTGCTTCGATTGTCATGCGAACGGTCACACAAACGCCAGTACCCATCAGGCCGGAGATGTCCGCCCGCAGGAGTTCCGTCATCGCATTGATACCCCCACGTTGCGCGGATTGAACATCCAGCGGCTGTTCGGCTCGCAAAGGGCGCTGAAAACCGTGGAGGATTTCACCGAGTTTGAGCAGCGCGGGGCCTACTTCGACGGCGATCATGTGATCGGGACGAAAAAGGGGGCCAACATTCTCGAACGGGGGAGCCAGGTGCACTTCATGGCAGAGCTCCAGGAACTCCTGGACTTCCCGCCGGCACCCAAGCTGGGCATTAACGGCAAGTTGAATCCCCTAAAAGCCACCTCGTCTGAGAGGCGAGGGCAGGACCTGTTCTTCGGAAAAGCCACATGCGCTGATTGCCATCAGGCACCCTATTACACGGACAATTCCATGCACAATCTGAAGGTCGAACGCTTCTACAAGCCGCGAATGATCAATGGACGTATGGCGAGCGCCGATGGCCCCATCAAAACGTTTCCCCTGCGAGGCATCAAGGATTCGTCTCCCTACTTGCATGATGGGAGGTTGCTGACCTTAGAGGATACCGTAGAGTTCTTCAATCTTGTGTTAGGAACCCAGTTGTCGGCTGAAGAGAAACAGGACCTGGTGTCATTTCTACGCGTGCTCTAATGTCAGGAGGGAGAAGCCGGTGACATGTTGTGACATTGTGACTATAGGAAAAGCAGAGAAAGAAATGACGGGGCCTTCTGAACAATCAAGAACACACAGGAGATGTATATGAAAAAGGGAGACTTGTACGACGTCAAGTCGTTCGACTTACACGGGCTGGTCGGGATTTCTGATCGAACGCTCGAGATGCATCTCAAGCTGTACGAGGGATATGTGAAGGCCGCGAACCAGCTCACGACCCAGATTGGCATAATGCTCAAAGATGGACGGATTGATCAGGAGGAAATGCCTGCCTATTCCGAGCTGACCAGACGGCTGGGATTTGAATACAACGGGATGGTCTTGCACGAATATTACTTTGAGAATTTGACCAAAGGCGGAGCCAACAAGCCCGCTCAAGGCTCTGCTTTTGTGAAAGCTGCAGAAGACAGTTTTGGTACCTATGACATGTGGAAATTGGACTTTTCCAGCGTGGGGAAGATGCGAGGAGTGGGCTGGGCCATTTGTTATGTGAATCCACGCAGTGGCCGGCTCTCGAATCACTGGATCAGTCTGCATGAAAATGGAAATATAGCCGGCTTCATCCCCGCTCTCGTGATGGATGTGTGGGAACACGCATATCTCCTCGATTACAAGCCTTCAGAGAGGGCGTCCTACATCGAGGCGTTCTTCGCCAACATCGATTGGAAGTCCGTGGAAAAGCGGCTACAGCTCGGCGCACCGGCATTGGTGAAAACAACCTGAGGATGACAGGAAAGCCTTGGGCGGCCTGCGATCAACACACTAGAAACTGGGGCACTCCCCGACAGGAGGATATCATGAAAGAAACTACATCGATACCGGTACAAGCTGGAACAACAGCGCCTCGCACGACCCGACAGGAAGGCATCATCAAAGAAGCTATCGGTCTGACCGATGTGAAGACGCTCCGGGCTCGGGCACGACAAGGGATTGAAGACGGCGCCATGACAGCGGGCTACAAAGCTAAAGCGGAGACGGTGATCAAACTGCTGAATGACGCCCTTGCCACAGAAATCGTCTGCGTCCTTCGATATAAACGCCATTACTTCATGGCTACCGGGATCAGTTCTCTCAGCGTGAAGGGCGAGTTTCTCCAGCATGCCACAGAGGAACAAGTCCATGCCGATCAATTAGCCGAACGCATTGTCCAACTTGGGGGTGAGCCGAATCTGTCCCCGGAAGGGATGCTGAGTCGGAGCCATTCAGAATATGTCGAAGGAGAGTCCTTGGTGGAAATGATCACGGAAGACCTGATTGCCGAACGGATCGCGATCGACAGCTATCGTGAAATGGTCACCTATGTCGGCACGGATGATCCCACCACACGTAAAGTCTTAGAGGGGATACTTGCGCAGGAAGAAGAGCATGCGGAGGACCTGGCCAGCCTTCTGAAAGAATTGGGCCCGCACGCTCATACTCAAGATTCGAGTCGTTAGGATAAGGCCACCGATGTCATGGGCCAGGCCGTGGACAAGGGACACGAGTTCGTCAAGGAGAAAAAGATAGTCTTGGGCGAGGCGGTGGAGGCCGGGCGTGTTGCTATGTCACGGGAGCATGAGCGGCTCTCTGGCGAGAAAAAGGGGTGACAGCGATCTGTCTAGCGACTGATGATAGGAACGCAAGGCCTTCGTCTCCCATATCAACCTACGATGCTTCACAACCGTCGCGGGGTTGATTGCGCGCCCATGAACCACACCACACTCTTCTTATGAGGATCAAGGCGGCAATGAGTGAACAATCCAAGGCCTATTTCGTGGGTGGCGGTATCGGCTCCCTGGCCGCTGCCGCCTTCATGATCCGCGACGGCAACGTGCCTGGCGAACAGATTTCGATCCTCGAAGCAACGCCAATAATGGGTAGAAGTTTGGCCGGTGCCGGAGACCCCGTGGCCGGGTATTCATTGCGTGGCGGACGCATGTTGACCACCGACAACTACGAATGCACGTGGGACTTGTACAAAACGATTCCCTCGCTCCACAACAGGGGCAAGACAGTATTCGACGAAACCGTGAAATTCAATGAACAGCACAAAGCGCATTCGATGGCGCGGTTGGTCGAGAGGCGTTGAGCGAAGGTTCCGTTGACGTCAATGGGGTTCTCTATGCAGGATCGTACGGAGTTGCTGAAACTCACCAATGCCGACGAAGAGAAAATGAATGCAAGCTGCATCACCGACTGGCTTTCGCCGGAGTTCTTCGAGACTGAATTCTGGTACATGGGCATCGACCGCAAGATCCTGCCTATCACGCCACACGACAAATCGCTTCGAGTGCAGCGTGAAGCCTTGATCAAGGCGTTCAGGTGATCTTGAATTGATGTTCTCAGCCAGCCTAAACAAGGTACACGCTATGTCCCAATGCAGCACCGTCAATCGCAGGATCATTCTGAATTCCCGTCCTGTCGGCGCCCCGACCGACGAGAATTTTCATCTTGAAGAACTCGCTATGCCAGTTCTTCCAGCCGGACAGGTACTTTTGCGCACGCTCTTTCTTTCACTTGACCCCTATATGCGTGGCCGTATGAGCGATGCGCCGTCCTATGCCGCGCCTGTGGCTGTGGGTGACGTGATGGTCGGCGGCACCGTCTCACGCGTGGAAGGTTCCCGGCATCCTGACTATCAAGAGGGCGACCTCGTGCTCAGCAACAGTGGCTGGCAGGACTATGCCTTCTCCGACTGCACGAGTCTCACCAAGCTGGAGCCATACATGGCTCGCCCCTCGCTGTCCCTTGGTCTTCTGGGCATGCCCGGATTTACGGCCTATATGGGTCT
>JBBRRN010000080.1:0-10490 GCA_038200685.1 Nitrospirales bacterium | reverse complement strand
GCTATACCCAACGTGAGTTGAACGCCATCGCCCATCGGTTGAACACCCGCCCGAGGAAATGTCTCGACTTTGCCACGCCCCTGGAAGTCTATGCGCAACTGCGCCATCATTCACCCGTTGCACTTGGAACTTGAAACCGCCGGCTGTTAAAAACTTGTGACGTTACTATCTGGCTGCCGAGTATTTCCCTTCATTCTTCGTATCAAGACTTTTCAGAAATGCCACCATATCAGCCCGCTCTCGGTCGCCCTGAAAATAGAATGGATGCGAGCGTTACGCCCTCGCGCTGGGTTTAAGAGACTGTCCAGACTCTTCACCGAAGCATCGTGCAATAAAGAGGGAGGTTCGATCAGTAAGATAAATAAAGGGGTCCGCCTTACTTCCCATGCGGATCCTGTGTGGAAATCGGTTTGCTACAATCATTCATGGCGTCATCTGCTCTTGCTTAGGTGTTCCGCTTATAGCTTCCGATTCGTAATCCGGGGTCGCGACCTGTCGGAACCGAATGATCGTTGAGGATCCTTCAGTGGAATCGATATGGAGTTTCACGTCTGCTCCCGCCTTTTCGACCATTACGCGACAAGGTTGAGGAATGCTCAGGTAGACATGTTCTTGCGCCACGTCGGCCTTGCGCACAAGGATCGACAACACTTCGTCTGTGTGATCGAGATGAAGAGTCAAGGCTTGAAATGGAAGCCCATTGGCCTCATGTGAGGCGGTATTGCAATGGTTTTGCCCCGCGACATACACCAACCATTCCTGGTGGTCTTGGCTGAATTGTTGGAAAAAGGGTTCCCATTCCCCGCGAGTGATCTCGCACCCTTTCCTAGTTTCAGTCGCATCTGAGGTTTTGCTCATTTTAATGCTCCAGTGAAACAATGGAACAGACGTCGTCGCGCCGCATGACATTTGGCTCCGTCACGAATGCGAAACCTGTTTACGGCCATGAACTGAGTAGGACTACGTCTCATTATTGATCATAACGACGATATGGCGTATGGGGAGCTAGGATATTCCCTAGCCCTTACTTATTCATGACGGCTCGTCGCGAGATAGCGCGAAAGCGCATTCTCCGTAAAACGGATATCGTAATTCGTAGATTGCAGCAGGAGCGCTCACGAATAATGCCGGCGGGCTGTCGATGAATCCCCCTCTGCGGCAGGAGCACCGGAAGGCAGTCTGACTAGAGGAGGAGAGACGTTTACTCTCACTCCTCATTGTTACGTTAACCGCGTATGGCCTTCATTGAATTTAAGCAGTCAGTCGCGTTTCGGTCACAGGGGCATCAAGGTTTCAAACGCGCCAACAGACGTGAGATTCCGGTGTTATCTGCCGACAAGGCGATCATGTGGGGATTGGTTTCCTGAAACACTGGTCTTAAGTCAGTCAGTCGTTCGACGCGAATCCCTTGAGCCGACTGCCTCATGCATCGGCCACAAACTCAGGATTGACTACGCGTTTCATGCCTGACACTTAATGTATTACGACTTTCTCCCGGTGTCGTAGTAGAACCGCTCGTGGACGATCTTGCCGTTTTTCCATCTCGCAACCACCACTTGTTCCATATGCACCGGCTGCCCATTCGTGGCAATGAAGTCTATGTTGCACTCGTAGAAGGTCACGTCGTCGCCCACACCCTGGGCCGTCACGTTGAACCCTTTCCACTCCTTGACGCCGCTCATAAACTGCTTTTCCCGCTCGATGTTCGCCACTAACCCCTTCGCCGGTGGGTTGGCATTATCCTGCATCACAGTTTCCTTATCGTAAAACTCACTCATGGCTTCAACGATCTTGCCTTGACGGATATAGCCGAAGAGATCGTTCAATCGCTGTTGTAGATTGATTGTGCTCATGACCACTTCTCCTTTTGAGGTGTGTGGGTGAATGTAATCCCGGCCTTCTGGACTTCCTGGTATGGGAGAAGCCAGACCAACGATTCGTCGCTCAGATCGCCGACCTGAATGCGGTTTCCCCAGGGATCGCGGAAGTCGCAACGGAAGTTCGGCTGCAGCTTCAACTTATATTTACTGATCAGCTTGCGCCGCACTTCCTTGATCTGTTGCGCGTCTCTGACCATCAAGCCAAAATGTTTCACGCGATCCGGTTGCAGTGTGTCCACTTCGAATATGGCCATGAATTGATGTTCACCCAGCTTGCACCAAGCCGCGCCTTCACCGCCACGCAACATCTTCAAGCCGAACACATCCTGATAGAACTTCACCGCTTTCTTGGCGTCGGTCACCTCAATGACGATGTGGTTACATCCGTAGACTTGAACGGCCATTATGTCTCCTCCTTACTCTCCACAATGGTTTTCTCGGCCTGCTGTATGGCGGATGCAAAGATATCCGGAGGCTGCGCGCCAGAGATCGCAACCCTGCCGTTGAGGACGAAATAGGGCACTCCACGAATGTCCAACCGGCGACCGACTGCTTCTTCCCCCTTCACCTCAACTACGCCTTTCTCGCTCTCCAGAAACTCTTCTGTCTCTGTCCGATCCAGTCCAGCTTCTGCAGCCACATGCGTAAGGGTCTGCACATCACCGATGTTCTTGCCTTCCAGAAAATACCCGCGAAAGAGCGCCTCCACCATTGCGTCCTGTTTCCCCTGCTGTTCGGCATACCAGACCAGCCGATGGGCTGTAAAGGTGTTTGGCGTCCGCTGAATCTTTTCGAAAGCAAAGGGAATTCGTTCATCAGCGCCGGCAGCGAGGAGTTGTTCTTCCATCCGCCCAAAGTTCTCCAAACTCCCAAATTTGGCTTTCAGATAGGTAGCACGATCCATTCCGTCGAGCGGCATCGTCGGATTCAATTGGAACGGACGCCAGGTAATGCGCGCCTGGGCGGCGCCATTCAGTTGAGCCAACGCCCGTTCCAGCCGCCGTTTTCCGACGTAGCACCAAGGGCACACGACATCGGAATACACCTCGATGTGAACTCCTGTACCTTGCTGACTCACCGAACCCTCTGCCTTCTCATTTCCATTCCTTTCTCAACGAGATAGGCTTCACGAGCGACGAGGTTACGACAGGTGTCCCATCTTCCCTGCTTGATAATCCTGAGCCGCTTGCATCAACTCTGCACGGGTATTCATGACGAACGGGCCATAGCGCGCAATCGGTTCTTCGATCGGCTCCCCCGCCATGACCAAAACCCGGCTGTCTTCGTGAGCGGCAACTGTTATCTGCGAGCCGTTTCGCGTGCAGACGATCAGCTCGGCTTCCCCAGCCACTTGCCCTCCGTTGACAGAGGCGCCGCCTTGCAAAACCAAGAGCGACGCGTTGTGGCCATCGGGCAACTTGAGAGACACGCTGGTTCCAGCCTTGAGCTGGAGATCATACAGTTCAATCGGCGTGAAGGTGCGAGCGGGACCTCTGTGTCCAAGAAACGATCCAGCGATCACACGCAATCGACCGGCCCCGCCGTCAAGATCGATGGACGGGATGTCGGCATTGAGAATCGTCTGATAGCTGGGCGCCGACATTTTCGAAGCGCGCGGCAAATTTACCCATAATTGAATGGCGTGAAGCGTACCTCCCTTCTTCGCAAATTCCTTCTCGTGGAACTCCTCGTGAACGATGCCGGACGCCGCCGTCATCCATTGGACATCGCCTAGGCCGATCACCCCGGCATTCCCAGCCGAATCACGATGGGCCACGACCCCTTCATAGACAATGGTGACCGTTTCAAAGCCGCGATGCGGGTGTTCCCCCACGCCGCGCGGATGGTCGGTCGGTGTGAAGTACCGCGGTCCTGCATAGTCCAGCATAAGAAACGGGCTGACTTCACGATCGAGGTCGTTGCTCGGAAAGAGATTGCGCACAGGGAATCCGTCACCCACCATGTGGGTGGAGCCTGGCTGATAGATCCCCACGATGTCTTTTGTTGCCGCGGTCTCGATTGTCTCATGATGGCTCATTGGATCCTCCTTCCCTTCGTCTCAAACCCCGTGATGCAAACGTTAAACTTACAGTCGCTTCTCCTCCAAATCATACACATCAAACCACACATTATATCGGGCGATGTTTCGGCACGACCTTGGGAATATATTCTTCGAGGTATTGCTGGGCCTCAAGACTCATCTCGCTGAGCCGCATATCACGCAACCTATTATTCCATTTCAATACGTCATCCATATTCTTCACTTGCGAATGGCTGACGATCCACTCCCCGATCTCCTCGTCTGAGACTCCGATCGCCACGACCTCCTTGAACTGATCGGGCGTGATACCGGTGAACGAAAACCATTGGCTGGCTAACGAACAGGGCCAATAATTGTATTCACCGTTGATCCCGAGCAAAAACGCCCGACACTTGTCCACGCAGCGAGCCGCGATCACATAGCCGCCCAGTTTTTCCCGTGGACTGCGCGGGTAGTCTTTCCGAAGATCCTTGGCCAATTTTTTTACCTTGTCGAGATCCGTCTTCATGATTGTCTCCTTTGTCTCACTCATGATCGCGCACCATTCATGAGGCCTTCACGAACCCTTTCAAGGCCTCGGCCAGCGTCACCCGACCCCGAATCACCGATGCGGGATGTTCGTACCCAATCGCCCCTGTGGAAAATGATGTGTACATTTCTTCAAACAGTTTCGCCGCTTCATCGGAAAAACCGAACGACTTGAATGTGGGCACCACTGCACTCAACGGCGCATGCTGAGCCGTGACGGGCTTTCCCAGAATCTGACCGAACGCGGCCGCAACCTGATTCGGACTATATTCTTCTGGCCCGGCGAGTTCCACGATCTGTGCGCCTTTCCCTCCAGCCATTAATTGCTCCGCTCCCACACGGCCGATGTCTTTGGTCGAGATCATTGGGACCATCGCTTGAGGCGCAATGAACGTCGGCAAGACACCCTGAGCCTTGCCTGCGCCGAGGACCGGAGCCCAGTTGTCCATAAAGTAGCAGGGACGGAGGATCGTCAGATTCTTCGCCGCTGCTCCGAGCGCCTGTTCGCCGTAGCGAGCGGCTCGAATTGGCCCGAGCCCCTCAGCGAGATGGCCACCGATTGAGGACAGAAACACGACATGGCCGATCGCGCTTCTTTGTATCGCCTCTGCGGCGCGATCCATTCGTGCTCGTTGGTCGGCCAGCCACGCTGTTGCCCCATAGTTCGGCGGGACCAAGAGATAAACACCCTTGGCCCCTTGTAATGCCTCGCTCAGCGAAGACACCTCGTCGAGTGAGGCCACGGCAATCTCCGCACCCTTTGCTTTCCATGCCGCACCTTTATCCGCCGAGCGCACGACGATCCGCACCGGCTGTTTCCGACTCAGTAACGTGTCTGCAACTACTGATCCTGTATTCCCAGTTGCACCCAAGACAACAAACATGATGACGCCTCCTTCTCGCAGAGAATCGCACATCTTCTCAGCGACCACCTTACCAACCGACCATAGACTTGCGCCAGTGATCAAACGTGCCGAATCGATTCCGAACACGAACCGATGCGACTCCTCTTCTTCACCCGGTGCTTCCTGAACTAGTTCATGAACAGTCCGTATGGGAAATGCCACGCCATGATGACGCCACACATGACCACGATGAAACTCGACTGCTCGTCATGGTCTCAATACAGTATAATAGTTCTAGTTAGAACCAAGTCAAGGGGGAAATGTTCAGCGAGAGGACTCTTGGTACAGTCGGCTTACAAGGGAGCTACAATTCGAGAGGTTTCGGTAATGGGCATGTCACTATTGCCTGGCTGGTTATGGTCAATAATCATAGCCGGGCTGAATCGTGTGGTGCTAAAACCCAAGCTCTTTTTCGAGATCGGCTTTTTTATCATTGAACCGTTTCTGCTCCACCTCGCTTTTCTGCGTGATCGCGCCTTTCACGTTCTCGCCTGTTTTCCCCATAGCGCGCCCCATCTCTTCTTGTTTGGCCTTTATCTCTTTAGCTTTGGAGGACCCGGCAAATTCGTAATATCTTCCTGCAATACTTTGCGTGAACATCGGATCGCCACGTTTCATAATCGTATCGCCCCGTTGCTCGGCCCTCGCTTTGGCCAACTTGTCGCCGTTCGGCAGAGCCTTCATCCAGTCCGAGGCTTTCCTCAGCTTCTCAAGCGAGCCCGTACTTGCCTTCATGACTTCCTGCATACCACCGGACAGGCCTTGGGCATCCTTCTCCTCGGCCTTCATCAATTGGTCAGCGTTGGTAGACGCGATGTGGCGAAGCTCCTGATGATAGGCTGGGGGCGAGACGTGGGGATGGATTTCACCCGTCTTGGGATCGCGGGGCCCACGGCGGCCTCGATCGACACCCCAGGCCGTTTCGAAGAGCGTCAGATCATCAGGTTTCGCATGCACAGCTTTCGCATAACCCGGTTGGCCTCGTTGAAGTCACCGATGACTTCAAAATATCGAAATGCCGACGTCCGCCCATCGGCCCGTACCGGCTCATGTGAATACAAGAAGCCCTTCGCTTCAGCCGCCTTGGCCAAATCCAGGCCAAGCTTCGGCACATTCGCCTTGGTTCTGGCCTGGGCATTCTTGTCGAATCGATCGATACAGTCGTTGTCCGCAACGAATCGATAGGCCACAAATAGTTCCGCCGGCTGGCCGGACTGTTCCGCTTTACTCATGGCGGCAATCGCCGCCTTGGCAGCCTTCTCTTCGTCATCGGCCAAACAGATATCGTCCGCGCGAACGGAGGAAGCCGTCACAGCGAAAATCGCCACTGCGCAGCAGGCCATTCTAAATAGGATCATGAGCGCAATCCTCCGTTATCGTCCTAGCAGGCCTTTCAGCATCTTGCCCGCATCGATGGCCTCACCGTCTTCATCGTCCTTGCTCGGCCCCTTGTCCTTACTTCGCCTTTTGTCTTTCTCCCGCCCTGCGTTCTTCATCATCTCTTGAATGTTCGGACCCCCGCCTTGCCCCATCATGGCTCCCATGTCGTTCTTCGTATAGCCGCCGGGAATTTCGAACAGCGCAGGATTCTGTTTTTCGACTTTCAGATTGGTCAACTCGCTCGCTATGCGCACTTTCTTGTCGCCCTCCTTGGACAGGAGATCCATTTTCATCGGGATACCATCTTTGGTCGTCCAGAAGAATCCACCGAACTTCGACCCGTCCTTCTTGGTCGCAATCATTTTATACTTGGTGGTCTGAACCCCGTTGACCGTTTCGTTGCCGACGACGGTCTGCTCCACGTCCATGGAGTTGAGATCGGGCGACTCCAACTGGTCCATCGACATCTCCATATACATATTCCCCATCAATTGCCACATCACCTTCTTATCCCTCCGGATGATGGTGACGTTACCGCCCGCCCCGCCCATCTCCATGCGCTGTTTGCCAGGCGAATAGTAGGTGCGGGATTTCATCGTCATGCCCCCTTCTGTCTCCATCGTACTATCGGCCGAATAGTCCACTTTTGGTTCCGGCAGAGAGGCAGCACTGACCGCGAAAGGCATCAGTACCATCGACACCACTACACCGATACATCGCCACAACTTCATGGGCCTACCCTCCTTTAGCACGATGCTGAAAAAGTCCTCCAGCGTCGTTCTCACTTCGCTCAGAGGCTCAACGTACCGAAGCGTACGCCTCGCCTCTTCGCTCGCTGAGGCCTTGCTGGACGGCCTTTTGAGCCTCCTGCGACTATTTTTACATCAGCGCCATACGTAAGATTCTACTCGCGTGTAATGTATAACACCGAGTGTTTCCGTAGCCAGTTAGACACGTTTCAACTCTTCAAGCGACGGGAAGCTAGCGGGTTTCGCGAAACGAGTCAATATCCGGAGCAGGGTTGAAAAGACCCGCCGCATTGCGATGTCATTCGTCCTCTCATCACAGACTCGCAGATTCGCCATTGATCGAACCATCAGCCGTACGCCTGATAGGGTCGGTCGATGTATTCAACAAGCCTGACGTCACGCCCAAAGGCATCAACAGCACAAGAGCCGCCTTCAGAAGCAGGTTGTCATAGGCTGAGACATCGTAGCTCCAGGCTCCATCGATCCCTGCCACTGCCCGCACACGGTCGGAAGGACAGGCCGCATCGGCATCCGTCACGATGTAATGAATCGTGTCGCCAGCTTGGAGTGGGACACCCCGAGCCAGCAATTCCTGCGCGGCAATCATCGACAAGGTCTGGTGTCGGTAGGCTTGAGGCTCTTTGGTGAGCGACTTCGCAATGGCCAGCTCCTCAATGGTGGCGCGACCATCTTGGAGATAGCGCCGATAGGTATGGACGATTTCCAAGGTCTGTGGAATCTGTGTGCGCAACTCGGCTAGCGTCCCTGCCTCACTCAAACAGCGCAGCACCTCCGCTTGCGCCCGCTTGACGAGAAAAGGGGCATCGCTGCGACGGATTTCGATACCGCGGATTTTCATCCCGCCATGGTCGAACAGACCCACGAACTGATTCGGTACCGGCATGAGCGGATTGACCCGTGACGGGAAGAACCCAATCCAGCGATAGAGCCCCTCCACCCCGATCGAAAGTCCCGTCTGTTCGGTAATCGCCTGCGCAAGTCTGTCATAGTCTGCCCTGACCGCACTGGATTTGACGAGCCAGAGCGAATCCACAATCGCATGCAACATGCGATAGCCCTGTTGCTCAGCGATCTCTTTCGCCTGCAACAAAATGTCACGACTGTAGGCCGTGACCGCTTCGTGCGCTTCGATCCGGCCGAACCGGGCATTCTTGTACCCCAAGTACCCGAATGAGACGACGAGAAGCCACTTGAGCGCCGTTTGCCGTTGATCGAGTATGGCTCTCGCCGCCGGCTGTGCCGCCACGGCCATGAGCTTCTTGTATCGCGCACGCTTATCGAGCAACGGAGCCAGCGTGCGAGGCACCAATCCCTGGCGGCGACGACAGGTGTGATGGCCGATCTCCGGCACCCGTGCAGTCGGATCATCGCAGCAGCACCGGCAATTGACCGTCTCGGGCGAGACGTTGAAGCGCACCATGATGGAGGGATACATTGAGGAGAAATCCAGCTCACCGACCTGTTCGTGATAGCCGGCGATCGGCGCGAACACCAGTCCTCCCTGATCGGTCTGCAGCAATTCGAGCGCAGATTTGAAGGCTTCCGGCTCCTGCTTCCGGTAGGGAATCAGCAGACCGTCGCGGCACGCCGTTTCGAGCTGCATCGATGTGATCCCAGTTCCGGTCGTTGTACGAGCCATCTGCTGCAAATCGACCTTTGTGACACGGGTCTGCTCAATGAGGCCGGCTAGGCCCGTTTCCGCCAGCGCAAATGAATTGTGTCGATCAAGGTGCAACCGTCCCGACAACGTGCGAGCACCCGCATGGGACAGGATACGGCCATACGAAAAGTACGAATGGGGTTTCCTGGCGCCGATGGATCGATTGGGGTCACGATTGAGCGCGAGCGGCAAGTGCAGCCGATCTGCCGTGGCCATGAGGCGAGGCAGAAGATAGGAGTCGCCCCAGTCCGTCAAGAGGATATCAGGGTCCTCCCGCGCAAGCAGCTGGTTGAGACGCTGAATCACATTGGTATCATCGCCTTCCAACAGACGCTCCTTCCCGTCTATCCGCACCACGAGCGAGCCACCTCCACCATGATTCGGGTTGGGTGACGGACTGTCCGGCGATAGCTCCATGATCGTAAGCGGTGGGAGGCCATAGTCCGTGTCCCAGGGCGACTCCAACGCCTGAATCGACTGAATCCGTCCTTCGGCAGTGAGGTCTGCTTCGCAATGGACGAGAGGAAAGAGCTGCCGGTCGTAAAAGTAGCGCTGCGGCAGCGACACATCTACGTGAAAGAACTGCGCATCGGGGTAGGAACGGATCAGCAGTTGTGTGAGAGACGAGAACTGTACGGGAGCGTGAACTGAGACTTCCAGCACCGGGATCGGGCGAAGCGCGCCAAGTTCGTATCGTTCTACTTCTCTGGTGTCGATGCGACAGGAGGCACGGCGGAGTAGCCGGAGCACCTGCTCGCGGATAGGCGTCGGAGCAGCCAGATAGCAGGTCGGCACATAGGGATCGACGGCTCTGATGCGGCGACCATCCTCGCAAAGGAGCCAGACGACCATACCCTCCTGCGCCGGATAGACATCAAGAAGCCACCCCCTGAGTCGAGTCGTGGAGCATGCGGGTTTCAAGAATTATCACTTTCTGTTGTAACATGACGACGTGTTTCTGTTGTTCAATCAACATGGACAGCAGCATCACCTCGAACGGTGTCTCGCGCGCGAGATAGGCGCCGGCGGACGCATGGTGGCGTGCTGCGGCGAACAACACATCGAGCGCCTGCTGATCCTCACGACGCAACGCACGCCGGTAACGGCTCCACGAGTCGATTTCCTGCTGGACCAATTGCGTGAACGTGGCAAGCGTGCGCCCCATGCCTACAACCGGTTCCAGAACAGACGCGGAATCATCCAGCGCCTGGGCGCAGGCCCTCCCTCTTCTTGTAGCCACAGCCCATCCTCGGCCTCGCACAGGTCGATCGCCCGTCGCGCCTGCGCACGGAGCATCGCCACAAATCGACTGCGTCCACCGGATTC
>JBBRRN010000079.1:0-10566 GCA_038200685.1 Nitrospirales bacterium | reverse complement strand
GGTTCCGCACTTCTGCTACCACCCGAAACTCAAGCCGGATGCGAATTGTCGTATGTGCCTGGTCGAAGTCGAACGGATGCCGAAGCTCCAGACCTCTTGCAGCACTGTGGCGACCGAAGGCATGGCTGTTCGGACGGCCACGACGGTTGTGCACAATGCTCACAAGTCGGTGCTCGAATTCATCCTGGCCAATCATCCATTAGATTGCCCGGTCTGCGATCAGGGTGGGAAGTGCGACCTTCAGGACTTTTCCCATCAGTACACTGCGACCAGCCGGTTTGAGGAAACCAAGCGCATTTTTCAGAAAGAGTATTTCAGCCCCCTCATCGAAACGCAGATGAACCGGTGCGTGCAATGTTTGCGCTGTGTCCGCTACTGCGACGAGGTGATGGACGTCAAGGCCCTCGCCCCGGTCGGACGAGGCACGATGACCGAGATCAAGTCATTCGGTTCCCACCCCTTGGACTGCGAATTCTGCGGCGGCTGCGTGCAGATTTGTCCGGTCGGCGCGATCGTCAGCCGGCTCTCGATGTACGAATATCGCCCCTGGATGCTCAAACGCGCCGACACCGTCTGCACCTTTTGTGGAGACGGCTGCCAAATCACGGTCCAAACCAAGGACCAGGAGTTGATCGAGGTAAACAGCGCCCACGGCGCTGGTCGGAACAGTGGAGATCTCTGCGTACGTGGATTTTTTGGATTTCGCGCGACGAGCCATCCCAGTCGAGTGACCCATCCGTTGATCAGGCGGAACGGAACGCTGGTCGAAGCCACGTGGGAAGAAGTACTGGAGTTTGTAGCCGAACAGACCAACCGACTCAAACTCGCGCATGGGCCTCAGGCCTTCGGCGGACTGATTTCCGGCCGCTGTACCAATGAAGAACTGTATCTGTTCCAGAAATTTATGCGCCTGACAATCGGGACGAATAACCTCGATAGTAGCGCACGGTACGGCCATATCAACGGAGTACAGGCCATGCGATTGGTGCAAGGCACCCATCGCTGGACCGTGACGTTCGAGGACATCGTGCAAGCAGACGTCCTGCTCCTGGTTGGCACCAATATCACTGAAGCGAATCCGATCACCGGACTTAAAGTCAAGGAAGCCGTCAAGAAGCACGGCGCGACACTATTGACGATTGAGGCCATCCAACCCGCGATCGGCACGATCAGCAACATTTCTAACTTGTCCCAACAACATATCTGTACCGCACCATCGCAGTTCGGCGCGGCTGTCCTGGGCTTCTTGAAGGCGGTGGTCGAGGGCAACCATATCGACAGCACAATCCGGCAGCGGGCATCGGACTATGTCACAGCCGTTTCACACGCTGTCCAGCAGCTGGCCTGGGACGATCTGGCCGTGATCATCGGGGTGCCGCGCGAATCGTTTATGCAGATGGCCGCCTCACTGGCCGGAGGGCGTCGCGTCGTCGTGCTTGCCGGCCAGACGGTGCTGCGCAGTCAAGGCGGCTACGGCATCTGTCTCAATCTTCTCGATCTGCTTCTCCTGACCGGGAAGTTGACGGCACAGGGCTGCGGGTTCGCTCCCTTGGCGGAAGAGAACAACGATCAAGGGGCGGTTGAAATGGGCGCAGTTGCGGCACTGCTGCCGGGCGCGCTCGATCTCACCGATCAGGATGCGCGTGCGCAGATCGCTCGTGCCTGGAAAGAGGATCTCCCGGTAGCGGCTGGGGCTACGCTCACCGAGATAATCGACCGTGCGCAAGCCGGGATCATCAAGGGTCTCTTTGTCGTCGGAGAAAATCCTGTCGGGAGTCTTCCTCCCCAGACAGGAGTCAAAGAGGCGCTGGGCAAGCTTGATCTTCTTGTGTGTCAGGAACTGTTTCTCACGGAAACGGCGGCGCTCGCCCATGTCGTGCTCCCCGCCGCCTCTGCCATGGAGAAGGCCGGAACTTTCACCAATACAGAGGGACACGTCCAAGCCGTTCGGCCCGCGATCGACCCATTGGGGGATAGCCGGCCCGACTGGGAAATCCTGTCGGCCCTCTCGGTCTTCATCGGTGTGCCATTGGAATATGGCGATGCCAAGGAAATCCTCAAAGAGATTCGGACAGTGATCCCCGGGTACGGATCCCTTGGTCCCTCCCCGATCCCTCCCGCAGTGAATCCTATGGTTGTCGAGCGGTACGTGACCGAGGGATATCGCCGGGACCTTTCGACTCGGTATACTCTGCCTGCGAGAGCTGTGCATCAAGAGGGAACGGTCCAGTTGGGGCTGGTCCAAAGCTTGTTCCACTCAGGGAAGCTCTCAACTCATTCGAAGGGACTGTTGCAGATCGAACCGAGCGGGTTCTTGCAGATGAATTCGCAGGATGCCGCCCGATACGCTCTCAGCACGGGGGATCGAGTCCGCCTCTCGAATAGCCGGGGCGAGTTCACGACCACGGCGAAAGTCTTCGATCGTGTGCCCGAGGGCTTGGCGTGGTTCCCCGATCATTTCGCGCAGGATGCTCTACGACTCTTTAACTGTGTCGTCGATCCTGACACGAAAGTCCCATCCTTTCGGACGGTGTCTGTGTCGGTGATGAAAACAACGTGAGCGAGCGAGAATCTATGGTGTGTTTCACTTGTCATCAGGGAGTGTTGTCGTGACGGAGTTAGGCTTGCGACTTGCGGTTACGTTCGCCCAGATACTGGCAGAGATGAGTATTGTGATCATCACGGTCGCGACCATGACCTATTTCGAGCGGAAGGTGCTTGGCTGGATGCAGGATCGCATGGGCCCGATGGAAGTCGGCCCCTATGGCCTTCTCCAACCGGTCGCCGATGGCATCAAATTGTTCTTTAAAGAAGACATTGTGCCGGCCGGTGCGAACAAAGCCATGTTTGCTCTGGCGCCGATGCTGACCATGGTCGTGGCCATGATCGGATTCGCCGTCATCCCCTTCGGCCCGAACATCACCTTGGACATTTATGGAGTCACGATCAAACCCTTCGTCGTCGCCGATATCAATATCGGGATCCTGTACATCCTGGCGATTTCCTCAATCGGCGCTTACGGCATTATCCTGGGAGGCTGGGCATCCAACAGCAAATACTCATTGCTGGGAGGCTTGCGCGCTGCGGCCCAGGTCATCAGCTACGAGTTGAATGTCGGGCTGGCCATCGTCGGCGTGCTGATGTTGGCAGGAACCCTGAGCCTCGTGGAGATTACGGAAGCCCAGTCAGGCGGCTTCTGGCATTGGTTCATCTGGGGTGGACGGCCAGATGGATTCTTTCCGATCCATACTCAAATCTTCGCCTTTGTCGTCTTCATCATTTCTGCCGTGGCCGAGACGAATCGTATCCCGTTCGATCTGCCGGAGGCAGAAAGTGAACTCGTGGCTGGATTCTTTACGGAATATAGCGGCATGCGGTTCGCATTTTTCGTCAGCGCGGAATATGCCAATATGACCCTTGTGTCCTGCGTCGCCTCCGCGTTGTTTTTGGGTGGCTGGAACGCTCCCTATCCTGGCACGATCTTGGAGTATATCGGCCTCGAACAGCTATCCTGGATAGAACACATCGCCTGGTTTGCGGCGAAAGTCTATTTTTTCCTCTTTATGTTCATCTGGCTCCGGGCGACGTTGCCCCGGCTGCGCTACGATCAATTGATGCGGTTCGGCTGGAAGGTCATGCTGCCGATCGCATTGGCGAACATCATCATCACGTCGATTACCCTGTATTTCTTTCCGAGGGGTTGATGCGGCTATATGACCGATGTGGTCTGTCTAGTTTTTCCGGCAAGAAGGCATAGGCATTGAATCCAACGAGCCACAGGGGAGCAACATGACGTTCAAGGCGTGGATCAAGACCGTCACCTTCTACGACATTCTTGTCGGGATGAAAGTGACGATGGCGCATATGCTGCACTATCGGCCGGTCACCATACAGTACCCGCACGAAAAGCGGACGCTGCCGGACAACTATCGCGGGATGCTGGCCTTATTGCGCTATGACGACGGGACGGAAAAATGCGTCGGCTGCGATCTGTGCGAAGCCGCCTGCCCCTCGCGGGTGATTCGTGTGGTAAGTGCTGAAGTGCCGGGCGAGCCCACGAAGCGCTATTCGAAAGAATATTACATGGACATGACCCGCTGTCTGTTTTGTGGGCTGTGTGTCGATGCCTGTCCGGTGGATGCCCTCGGCATGACGCGGGAATTCGAGTGGTCTGTATACGACAAGCGGCAACTGCATCTCAACAAAGAACAATTGCTCGCCATCGGCGACCGGTCGTTTCCGGTTCGAGAAAAGCAGTTGGAGCTCCAACATCCGAATGTGGCGTTCTTCAACGTCGCGTTCAAGCACCTGCCGCAAAAACCCGGCTGAATTGCTCGCGCTTCCCCTGGACAGTCTGCGGGGCCGGCAGCCTTTGCGGCATCCTGCTAGGATGCCTGCCTGACAGGCTTCTAGGACACAGTGAAAGACGTACGATGGAACTGGTGTTCTTTTTTTATTTTGCATGTGTCATCGCCGCCTCAGCGATGTTCGTCGTCACGGTGCGCAATCCCATCTACAGTGCGATCGCGCTGCTGATCACGTTCTTTCACGTCGCAGGGCTCTACGTCACGCTCCACGCGGAATTCCTCGCCGCGGTTCAAATCATTGTCTACGCCGGCGCTATCTTGGTCCTCTATCTCTTCGTCGTGATGTTGCTGAATCTGCGGCAGGATGTCCGCTACCATCGGCAGTGGCCCATGGCCGCCGCGGTGGGGGCCACACTGATCATTGAAGCCGTTATTCTCACGGTGATGAAGGGTTGGACAACTCCTGTCGTGACAACCGGCGCAGAGACGACTGTCAGGGGGACGACCAATGCTGGAGCGATAGGAGATGTGCTCTACTCCACCTATTTGTTTCCCTTCGAGGTGGCGTCCTTGATTCTGCTCGTGGCGATGATCGGTGCGATTGTCCTGGCCAAAAAGGACATTGGAGAGCGTGAAGCGTGAAGCGTTATTCGTCCAACGATTCAGATAGGTACCTTCTTTCGACGTTTCACGTTTCACGTTTCACGTTTCACGATGCGCGCATCGCGAGGGTCTCATGACCGTACCGTTGTCCTACTATCTCATCCTGAGCGGCATCGTGTTTCTGACCGGATTCGTCGGTGTCCTCCTTCGTCGGAACATCATTATCATCTTGCTGTCTGTCGAACTCATGTTGAATGCGACGAATATTAATTTTGTCGCATTTTCACAGTATTTCCACGACGTCGCAGGGCAAGTCTTTGTCTTCTTCGCCCTCACGGTTGCCGCCGCAGAGGTCGCGGTCGGATTGGCCATCATCATTGCCATATATCGCGCCAAATCCGCGATCAACATCGACGAATTTCGGTTATTGAAATGGTGAAGAAAGCGTCTTTAGTGCCTGACAGATTGTGCATATTGGCGCATGTCTCATCCCCGGCCTTCACGAGGAACGAACGACGAGAGACGATTCCTAGATGACGTACGAATTCATTCCTCTTCTTCCGTTAGTCTCGTTCCTGATACTCGGGCTCTTCGGCCATTGGATCAAGGACAACGCCCATCTCGTCGCCGTTCCGGCTGTCCTCGTATCGTGGCTGCTCTCGCTCCTGGTCTTTTTCGACGTGGCCAACGGGCATCAATCGAGCTTTCCGCTCTATACCTGGCTGACCTCGGGCATGCTCGATCTTCACATCGGTTTCTCCATCGACCGCCTCACCGCTGTCATGTTGCTCCTTGTCACGACCGTCAGCTCTCTCGTCCATATCTATACCATCGGGTACATGCGCGGAGATCCTGGCTATGCCCGCTTCTTCAGCTACATTGCCCTCTTTACCTTCTCGATGCTGATGTTGGTGATGGCGGACAATCTGCTGCAACTCTTCGTCTTTTGGGAAGCCGTCGGACTCTGCTCCTATTTGCTCATTGGCCACTGGTACGATCGCCCGGCTGCCTGCGCTGCGGCCACAAAGGCGTTCCTCGTGAACCGCGTCGGCGACTTCGGCTTCATGCTCGGCCTCCTCTTGGTCTGGTACAGCTTCGGATCACTCGACTACCAGGAAATCTTCCCTCGCGCGCACGAGTCTGCCGGTGACGTGATGAATGTCCTCGGGCCATTCGGGGGGGCCTGGGACGTCTCCGTCCTCACACTCATCTGTCTACTCTTGTTCACGGGTGCGATCGGCAAATCGGCCCAAGTGCCGCTCCATGTGTGGTTACCGGATGCGATGGAAGGCCCCACTCCCATATCGGCGCTTATTCATGCGGCGACAATGGTGACAGCGGGCGTGTTCATGGTCGCGCGCTTGGCCCCACTCTATAATCTGTCTCCCACGGCCATGACGGTGGTGGCTATTACCGGGGGCGTGACCATGGTCGTCGGGGCGACCATCGCCTTGACCCAGACCGATATCAAGCGCGTCGTGGCCTACTCGACAGTCAGCCAGCTCGGGTACATGATCATGGCGTGTGGTCTCGGCGCATATGCGTCCGGCATGTACCATCTCTTGACCCACGGCGCATTCAAAGCCCTTCTGTTCCTCGGTTGCGGGTCTGTCATCATCGCTCTGCATCACGAACAGGATATGCACCGTATGGGGGGGTTGAAGGACAAACTGCCGGTTACCTATTGGACTTTTGTCGTGGGCTCGCTCGCGCTTGCAGGATTTCCCCTGACGTCCGGGTTCTTCAGTAAAGACGATTTGCTGATCTCGGCTTGGTCGGCTGGACCCCTCGGTCAATTCCTAACCATACTCGGCCTCGTGACGACGTTGATGACGGCGTTCTACAGCTTCCGGCTAGTCTTCGTCACGTTTTGGGGCTCCTCGCATGTCGACCCTCATCATGCAGATCACATCCATGAATCTCCAAAGACCATGACTCTCCCTCTGATCATCCTTGCCATGCTCAGCATTGTGACAGGCTACCTGGGCATTCCGGAGTTTCTTGGTCCGATGTTCGAAACACGCGCAGGCGGCGCAGCTCACGAGGGAGGAGTCGGCATCAGCATCATGGTAGTGGCGACGGCCATGGGATTAATCGGAATCGCCGGCGCCTATTATGTCTACGTGCTCAACCCCACGTTACCGGATCGATTCGCTCGACAGTGGCACTCGCTGTACCGAGCCTCGCTGAACAAATGGTATGTCGACGAGGCGTACGATCGCACGATCGTCCGTCCCACCTTGTTTGCCGCAACCGAGCTATGGAAACGCGTGGATGTGAATGTGGTCGACGGCGCGGTGAACGGTGTGGCCCGCGCGATTGCCTGGGGAGGTTGGCTCCTGCGGCTCCTGCAAAGCGGGCAGGCGCAACATTATGCGCTTGGCATGGCGCTGGGTGCGGTAGTCCTTGTGACGATGTTCTTATTTTTGTAGGGAGCGTCAATGGTTAACGGTCACTGGTCGAGGAGAATCACAAACAGCAGTTCTCTTGCCAATGCCATTACCAATTGACTATTGACCGATGACCAGTTCCTTTCCCTGGCTCTCACTCCTTCTCGTGCTGCCCCTTGCGGGAGCTGTCGCCGTGCATTTCGCGACAGAGTCGGCCGCGCGTTGGATTGCTCTCGCCACAACCTTGGTTGACCTGTTGGTCGCCCTCCCGCTTTGGTGGCTCTTCGATCCACAGGCCAATCAGATGCAGTTCACCGAACATGTTGCCTGGATCACTGCCCCTCCCATTTATTATAGCCTGGGTCTCGATGGAATCAGTCTCCCGCTGGTCTTAATGACCGCCGGGATCATGCCTCTTTGCGTCTTGGCGTCCTGGAATGCGATCACCACAAGTCGACGGGGCTTTATGGCCGTGCTGCTCATTATGGAGACGGCCATGGTGGGGGTCTTTGTCGCATTGGATTTTGTCCTGTTCTATATATTTTGGGAGGCCATGTTGATCCCGATGTACCTCCTGATCGGTGTCTGGGGAGGGCCCAACCGGCTGTATGCGGCCATCAAATTTTTCCTGTATACCCTCGCAGGGAGCGTACTCCTCTTGGTGGCCATCCTCGTGTTGTATTTTTATGGAGGACACACGTTCGACATCCTTGCCTTGAGCCAAGGCACCTACCCGGCGTCGCTGCAAACGTGGCTCTTTTTGGCATTCTTCGCCGCGTTTGCGGTGAAGGTCCCCATGTTTCCTTTTCACACCTGGCTCCCGGACGCGCACGTCGAGGCTCCGACTGCCGGCAGCGTCATTCTCGCCAGCATTCTTCTGAAAATGGGCACGTATGGATTTCTCAGATTCAGTTTGCCGATGTTGCCGGACGCCAGCCGCGCCTTCACGCCCATGATGGTGACCCTTTCCATCATCGCGATCATTTACGGCGCCTATATGGCACTGGCCCAGGTTGATCTCAAGAAATTGATCGCCTATTCGAGCGTGAGCCACATGGGCTTCGTGACTCTTGGCCTGTTTGTGTTGAACCAGCAGGGCATCGAAGGAGCCGTTCTTCAAATGGTCAACCATGGGATTACGACCGGCGGGCTCTTCCTCTGTGTCGGGATCATCTATGAGCGTACCCATAGCCGGTTGATCGCCGACAACGTTGGGTTGGCCGCGCCGATGCCGCAGTACGCCACACTGTTGGTGATTTTCGCCCTGTCCTCGCTCGGTCTCCCCGGCACCAATAGTTTTGTCGGAGAATTTCTCGTGCTTGTCGGGACGTTCCTCTGGAGCAAGGTTGCGACTGCCCTGGCCTCGTTGGGCATTATTCTCGCTGCCACCTATTTTCTCTGGATGATCCAGCGCGTGGTTTTCGGGGTCCCGTCCCCGCACCATCTCCCGAAGCTCAGCGACCTGAATCAACGGGAACTCGCTACCTTGGTTCCACTGATTGTGTTGGTATTTTGGATCGGGCTCTACCCCAATCCGCTCGTCAGTCGAATGCATCAGAGTGTGACCAACACCATTGCCTCCATGTCCCGCGCGAAAGTTGCGCCGACTGCCCATCCCTCTGCCGGAGGGACCACTGAGTCACTGCTGGTGGGCAGCAGGGAGCCGCTGACGGCCCAAGGCCCATCGCGATGAGTGTATACGGCGCTGACCTTTTGGCTCTGCTTCCCGAACTCATCATCGCCGTCACGGCCTGTCTTGTTATTGCCTTAGACCCCATCACGCCCGCTTCGCGGCGAGATCTCCTGGCCTGGCTGAGTGTCGGTGCACTCGTGATCTGTCTTGGGATCACCATCGGCCAGATCAATTCACTGAATACCCGCGTGTCCGCATTTAGCGAATTGGTGGTAATCGATCCTTATGCCAGGTTTTGGAAAATCCTTCTCTGTGGCGTGGCCGCTCTGACCATATTGATGTCGCGGCCCTATTTGAAAGCGGAGCGCATACACCTCGGCGAGTACTATGGGTTCATTCTCCTCGCCCTCTCCGGCATGATGGTCATGGTCTCAGGGGTCGATTTACTGACGATTTACCTGGGCACCGAGCTCATGTCTCTCTCGCTCTATGTGATGACCGGTCTCAATCGGTCGAAGCTGCGCTCCTTGGAGGCTGCAGCGAAATACTTTGTGCTGGGCGCGTTCTCTTCCGGGATCCTGTTGTATGGCATCTCGCTGCTCTACGGTCTGGCAGGCAGCACCAAGCTGGGAACGATCGCTAGCGCGATTGGGACTCGTGGGGCGGATGACCCTCTTGTGCTGATTGCCACGATCCTGATAGCAGTCGGGTTCGGATTTAAGATCGCGGCGGTGCCGTTCCACATGTGGACGCCCGACGTCTATCAGGGTGCCCCGACTTCTGTCACAGCCTTCATGGCGGTCGCGGCAAAAGCTGCCAGCTTCGCTGCGTTTATGCGGGTCTTCGTTGAAGGGCTTGGAGGGCTCAAGGCCGATTGGTCGCTCCTGTTTCTCCTCATATCCGTCGTGACCCTGGTGCTCGGCAATGTTGTCGCCATTGTGCAGACGAACATCAAGCGGATGCTGGCGTATTCCAGTATCGCGCATGCCGGGTACGCATTAATTGGCTTTGTGGCCGCAGGCCGAGGCGTTGGCCTGTCCGGGGGAACGCCCGGCCTTGCGAGCATCATGATCTATCTCGCCATCTATTCGTTCATGACGCTCGGCGCCTTCGCCGTCATCGGCATGTTGAGGAAAGGTGGAATCGAAGGAGAAGAGATCGAGGATTTCACAGGACTCGCAAAGCGCCAGCCACTCGCGGCCTTTCTCATGCTGATTTTCATGGCTTCACTGGCTGGTATTCCGCCGACTGCCGGTTTTATCGGAAAATTTTACGTGTTTATGGCAGCAGTCGAAGCAGACTTGGCCTGGTTGGCCGCTATTGCCCTGGTCTTTGCTGCCGTATCGGCCTACTACTATATGAGGGTGGTCATGGTGATGTATATGCGCGATCCGAGCCCTTCTTCCGTTGCGCCGCCCCACCTCGTCACTTCACCAACCCTCTCCTTCGTATTGGCCTGTGCAGTCGCGGGAGTGATATTGTTCGGCCTCTTCCCCAACCCTCTCGTCAGCTTCGCGCTCCAATCAGTCCTGACGCTCAAATAATTCTCTAGCGGGACACCTCCGGTCTTCACTCACTGCGGCCTTGCTGGTCAGACTGTTCGAGCATCCTGCTGGCCCCATATCCTTCGTCT
>JBBRRN010000078.1:0-10635 GCA_038200685.1 Nitrospirales bacterium | reverse complement strand
TCGGGCGTGCCAGCCGCGAGCGGACTGGCACGCTCCGCTCGGGGGTGCCGCTTAACTCACCCCAGTTCGGCGGGTAAGGCGGAACGCAAGGAAAGCGGTTTGCGGATGGATTTCGAGGAAACAAGCGTTTCTGAAAATTCCGTGAGAAAAACTGCTGAGAGCAAGCTGGATCTTGGTGCGCCCACCCCGCCCCGACCCAAAGCGACCGAAACCGGCTCACTTAGCCAGTCGACGGTTTTTTTTCTTGCTTTTTTCCATCCAACTCGGACCTTCAACTGTCGCCGGCTTTGGCGTCGGTCCAGTACAGCTTGATGTCCGGCACGTCGAAAGAAAACGATGAATCATGGCCTTCATTAACGATCCGGCGACTCTGCGCTTGGCCGTTTCTCCGGAGAGTTGACTTGCCATGTAGTCCAACCACGATCTTTGGTAAGCCAAGCAGCATGTGAAACTCGGCAAGGTCGGAAAGTCAGGCTAACAGCGGTCTAACAGGCGCTTCGAGGCGGGGTCGGTGAAACGTCGAACAGGTTCCCCTTACGCTCTTGGCTCGCGCAACGCGCGGTCGCGGTCTCCCCTAGCTCTGGATAATGGCACGTCTCGGGGAATCGATTGCGAAGCAATCGGAGAGCAGGGACGAGTGAAAAATATCTGCCAGTGGGTGGGCGGGTGAGAACGTACACGTTGCGCGCGATGAGAGCACGTCATGCAAGATGCTCAAAAGGACCGTCCGGCAAGGCCGCAGCGAGCGAAGAGGCGAGGCGTACGCTTCGGTACGTTGAGCCTCTAAGCGAAGCGAGAACGAAGCTGGCGGGCTTTTTCAGCATCTTGCCGGGTGCATCTTTACTCGTGCCGGAGCACGGCCAACGGTCGTTGTCCAAGAATCCGGTAGGTGCTGGCAAACCCTACGATGAGCGTGAGCAACATCGTGAGGAAGAGGCCGATCCCAAGCACCTGTGGGTGTAGGCTCCAGGGGAGGTCGAACACATACCGAACCAGGGCCCATGCCAAGATGCTTCCAAGAGATAATCCGATGAGCCCTGCGACGGCGCCCAGCAGGACATACTCCATGGCAAAGGCCCGCGCAATCAGGCTTCGGGTCGCGCCGAGCGCCTTCAGAATGACCGATTCGTAGAGGCGCCGGTAGCGTGTGGCTGCGAGTGCTGCTGCCATGACCAGCCCGCCGGCCACAACACAAAAGAGCGCCACCGCCCGGATCGCCAGCGAGAGGCGATCGAGCACCCGCGCAAACCCATCGAGCACGTCACCGATATGGATGGCGCTGATATTCGGAAATGAGGCGACGACCGCCTGCTGTAACTGCACCTCTTGCTCTGCAGAGACGCGCACCGTCCCCACATAGGTGAACGGCGCCCCTGTAATGGAGCCCGGGGACAGGATCATGTAAAAGTTCGTTGAAAAATTTCCCCACTCGACTTTTCGGATGCTGCTCACCTCCGCCGACACTGTGGCCCCCTGAATATCGAACTCCACGATGGAACCGACCGTGAGACCTAAATGCATGGCCGCGTCTTCTTCCACTGACACCTGTGGGGTCGAGAAGACCTGCCCAGGCTTCCACCATTCCCCTTTGGTGATCGTATTGTCTTTCGGGAGGCGATCACGAAAGGTCAGGACATACTCACGGGTAAAATACCACTGTTTACCGCGGCCCTCGTTTCCTTCCGTGCGTTTCTCGTCTTTCTCCCCTGCTTCGTCAAATGCGATGACCTTCCCATCGATCGCATGGAGACGCGAACGCACCAGCGGCGTGAGCTCGGGATGAGCTCCCTCGGCTTGTCGATCAATGAGCGACACGAATTCCTGAGCTTGATCAGGCTGAATATCGATGAAGAAAAACGTCGGGGCATCCGCCGGGCGATTATCCTGTATTTGGCTGAGCAACGCTTGTTCCACCAGTGACACTGTGACAATGACCATCACGCCGATGCCGATCGCGACCATGATTCCAGTCGCCTGGCTCCCCGGTCGCACGACATTCCCCAAGGCATAACGTAGGCTCAAGACGCGAGGCAACGGCATCAAGGCCAGCCCTCGCACGAACGCTTGCGCACAGACAAAGAGGACCGTAATGGCGAGGGATATCGCCCCGATAAACAGGAGGCCGATTGACCAAGAACCGGCTTGCCACACCGACAGGGCGCAGAGCCCGAAAATGATCACTCCGGCCGTGCCGACATTCCATCCATCGGTGAGTCCCCATCGCACCCACCACCGTGACGCAGCGGTCTCCAACCCGACGGTCGCCTGTTCTGCATCGCGCCGGAAAATCGCACCGGGGTGAATATCTCGAATCTTCAACAATGGCCAGAGCGTAAACAGTAATGTCGACAAGAGTCCCAGCAAGGCTCCTTTCAACAAGGGCCAAATCGAGGACTGCGATAATTCCGAAGACACGCCGAGTTGATCGAGGATGTCTGAAGCGAAGAGGGCGGCTGCGAGCGGAGGTAATCCTCGTTCGAGTGCGATTCCCAGCACGATGCCGGCCAGGCTTCCGACAGATCCTAGGAAGATCGCTTGGACCACATAGGTTGAGACGACCGTGGCCGAATCCGCGCCGACCGCCTTTAAGGTTGCGATTGTCCGCAACTTGTCTCGCAAAAATGCATGAATCGAGGTCCCGACCCCCAGTCCACCGATGAACAATGCGGTGAGACCGATCAGTCCGAGATAGCGGGAGAGTTGTTCGAGAAATTGCTTCAATTGCGACTGGGATGTACGATAGCTCGTGACGCGTGCAGAATCTGCCGCCAATCGGTCACGCAACTCGGAAAGGAGCGGCTCCAACGGCATCGTGGGAGGCGTTTTTATGAGATACCGTTCTCGCACCCGGCTCCCAGGTTTGACCAGCTCTGCAGCTAATAACCCCTCCTGCGCAATCATCACTCGTGGGCCCAAGGTGAAGGCGTTGGCCATTCGATCAGGCTCGGTCCGTACGACGCCCGTGATGAGAAACATCGCCTGACCGATCTTCAATCGCTCTCCGACCGAGAGACCCATCCGAATCAGTAGCGACTCCTGTACCACCGCGCCAAAACAAGAACGTCCGCCGCAACGGCGCTCATCCGGGTGGAGCAGGGCGTCAAGCGCGTGCGTCGAGTCGAGTCGAATTGTACCGTACAGGGGATACGTCGATTCGACCGCTTTCAGTTCGATAATCTGGGTCGATTGGGTCATGAACGACCCAGGGATTGGACGGGCGGCCATCGCAACCAGTTCACTCACATGGGTGAAGACCATGTCGCGCGCACCCAGCGAGCTCAGCACTGCTTGACCAGCCAGACTCAGGGGGCGAGTCAGGCGAATTTCGAGATCGCCGCCTAATAGCCCCCGGGCTTCTTTCGTGACGGCGCGTTCCATATGTGCGCCAAAGAGCGAGACTCCCACCAAAGCCCCCACGCCGATCGCGATACAGGCGAAGAAATAGAGAAAGTGCCGCCAGGCTCCCCTGGTTTCACGCCAGGCCATCTTGAAGATAAAACGATTCACAGGGGTGGCTCTGCGACTCGGGGGTCCGGATCGGTGAGGGTGTCGTATTCGATACGACCGTCGCGCAATGAGATCACGCGCTCCATCGACGAGGCGATGGAGCGGTCATGCGTCACGAGGACCAGGGTGGTGCCGTAGTCGCGATGGAGCGACTGGAGCAACTGCATGACGTGTTGGCCTGTGGCCGAATCCAAGTTACCGGTCGGCTCATCGGCCAGCAGAATCGGTGGGCGACAGGCAAAGGCTCTGGCCACCGCCACCCGCTGTTGTTCGCCTCCCGAGAGTTGGACGGGATAATGATGGAGCCGTTCTCCAAGGCCGACGGTATTCAACAGTTCCGTCGCGCGATCCTGCGCCGTGCGCATCCCGGCCAACTCCAACGGCACCAAGACATTTTCCAGTGCCGTGAGGGTGGGAATGAGGTGAAAGGATTGAAAGATGTAGCCGATGTGATCGCGACGATACCGCGCCAAGGCACTCTCACGCATCGCCGAGATTTCCACGCCGTCCAACGTGATGGAGCCGGAGGTTGGCCGATCAAGCCCCGCGATGAGGCCCAGCAAGGTAGACTTTCCACTTCCGGATGGGCCGACGATGGCCACGCGCTGCTTATCGGGAATCTCAAGCGTGAGATCATCGAGGATGGTGATCTGATGGCCGCCTCCGGCCAAGCGCATTGTGAGGTGAGAAATGGTGATCATAATAGTTTCTGTCGATCTCTCGCAGTATCGTCTGCGTCGAGCCTATATTATACTGCATGACGATGCGGCGCTCCTGGATTCCCACAAAACTATTTTCCTGCCTCTTCCTTTCCCTATTTCTGCTCTGTGGATATGACCGAGGCAGTGCGGTTGCCGCTCAATCTGCTTTGTCGAATTCGCCACGCGAGGGTGCAGGGTTACAGGTGGAATCAGAGGCGGCGGCGCCACCGGACCGACTGAAGAGGCCGGTCTCCAGCGAACGCCCATGCATTGTCGCCTTCGGCAACAGCCTGACGGCAGGCTTAGGCGTGCCGCCGGATCAATCGTATCCCGCGCATCTCCAACGGAAATTGGATGCAGCGGGCTATACCTATCGGGTCGTGAATGCGGGAGTCAGTGGTGATACGACGGCAGGCGGCGTTCGGAGGGTCTCTTGGGCTCTGAATAGTAAGCCGACGATCGTGATTCTGGAACTCGGCGGTAATGATGGACTCCGCGGCCTCAGCCTGAACGAGACGAAAGCCAATCTCGAACGGATCATTCAACAATTCCAACAGGCTTCGGTGACGGTCGTGTTAGCAGGGATGAAGCTCCCGCCAAATTACGGGCAGGACTATACCGCAGGGTTTGAGGCGCTCTTCCAAGCCATAGCAAAACAATATCATCTGACACTGATTCCATTTTTTCTCGATGGGGTGGCAGTGTCCTCCACGCTCAACCAGGCCGACGGCATTCATCCGACAGGAGAGGGCTATCGGCTCATCGTCGAGAAGGTTTTCCCGACACTTAAGCCCCTATTGGAACGAAACCGTTGAAGGTAGTCCTGGGAAGGGACGGTGGCAGGATGAACGTTCCTTCTTGTAGCCTCCGCGTCGAGCCCTAAGGGGGCAGGGTATCCTGCCCCCTTCACTCACACGGAAAAGATACGTCGAGCGTACTCCTACTTCGGCATGCCGTGATCGTCGAGTTGATCAGACAACACAGAAGGCTTGGCTTTTGACGGTACCGTGAGCGATGACGTCGCTTGGTTGCCTGCCGAGGCCGCACCAGGTTCATAGACCATGACGCCGCCGGGCGTCGGCCCCACGGTGACCTTTTGCTTCTCTTGATTATCTGTCGCGTTGATAATCGAAATGGAATTATCCGTGCTGTTGGACACGACGACATATTTAGCTTCGCCTGACCCTTGCACCAGAACGTCCAGGCCGTGGCCGCCGGTCGCCACAAGGGGGATGTCGCGTAGAAGTGTCAGCGCCGAAGGCGTCGCGGTGAGCGTCGACGAGTCGAACGCAAAGAGCCGATCCTTCTTCGTAGAAGTCGCGGTGTTCCCCGCCAGGATGTAAAAACGCCTCCCATCCGGAGAGAACTTGAACGTGCCTGGGGACGTCCCGTCCAGCTCAGGAATGGTAAAGTCCGTACGAACGGCCGGCGTGACGCTGAGATCCAGGACGCCCAGCTTCGTCGCCTGTGGGGTTAACGTCTGTCCGCGCAACAGGAGGAATCGACCGTTAGGGGTAATGCCGTAACTTGTATATGGAGTTCCCGCAAGATCGAGAATGATGGTTTTCGCCAGGGTCACCGGATCAATCTCGGCAATTTGCCCGTAGCCTTCCTGAACACTGTAAACCTTGCCGGTCAGCGTCGACCATCGAATGCCGTGTGGATGTGCATTATTCGCGCTAAATGCCGTAGTCAATGGAGTTGCGGACTCGTTATTGCACGTTTCCTTGAGCGGGTTACAGAGGTCGACTCGTCCGATCATTTGCCACTTGGTAGGAGACGCAGGCTCATTGTCGATGACCGCAATCTCACCGCTTATCTCGCTGGACACAAACACGCGCTTTGGGATTGCCCCATTGGTTGCCGTGGGTCGAGGGAAGGCTGCCACCTTGTGGCCTTTGGCGAGAAGGCAGAGTGTTTTTTGCACGGTCGGCGGGTTGCCGCCGGGACCCAGGTGCGAGTTATGGATAATGGTGACGGAACTCCCTGTGACGGCGCCACCGACCCTTGCCGGATTATTGCAGTTGATGAGATCGTCACCCGGTGTCGTCGTGCCACCGGCATTATCGCCATCGTTCCCTACCCAAATCACTTCCCCGTCCGTCGGATCTCGATACATATGGACGGGGCGGGTTCCTGCCGCCAGATTCGTTTCATGAATCGGTTGTGCTCCGGTCAATGGATCAATGGTTGCCACTTTGTTGGCAGCTCCAAGATTTAGAAAGACCCATTCCCCTTCCGAAAACTGCATGTCGCCCAATGCCACATTTTCGAACGCAGCAGAAGCAATTGTGCCCACGACCGCATTCCCGGAGTCGCCTTTGAGTGCCACGCTGGTTAACGTCTTGTCGCCGGTGTTGTTCACCAAGACCAGCGGTCCCTGCAACGCCGCGCTGCCGCCGCTCGTCACTTGAGGCGTCGAATCATCTGAGCTACTACAGTTCACAAGACTGATCACCGCGAGCCCCAGCACTGCGGCTTTTGCGCCTGACATAACGGTTGTATGAGTCATAATCGATTTCATATGTCTATCCTTCTTGAGTTGTTTCTACAGGCTTCCTCGTGGAAATCCTGCCCTTGTTATACGGCCTTTCAGACAACGAGCAGATTCGGCATGAAAATTGGCGGCCCCCGTGGAGGCATCCATCCATGGACAATTGCAATGTCGAGCGAGGCGCTGAGAGACCTGCCTGCGAATCCTGCCTGAGTCAGGGCCGAAGCCCATGGCCGACAGGAGTCTGATTGGGTGTCGATGCCGGCGCAGTACCACGCACAGGCTCCATGCGTCGGCTGCGTACTGTGCGATTGCGGACAATGCGGGGTTGTCCACTGCGGCGTGAGACTCCCGTAGAGCATGGAGACGGATCCGGTTAGCCATAGTGCCACACAAACGCCCGCTATCGCGCGGGAGAATCTGGCTCGGCTACTCTCTGTCCACTTCTGCAAGAACACGTCGATCATCTACCCCTTGGCCTTACGATCCACCGAGTAACTGGAAGGATTTGCTCAGTCCGAAGACATAACTGCGCTGCTGTTCGAGGTTGCCGTTGAAGTCGCGCATCACGGGAATCTGCGCGATGAAGTAGAACGACGCGGAGTTCCAGAGGTTCAGCATGATGCCGGGTGAATAGGCCAGGTAGGTGGACCCGGTCGTTGGGATCGAGCGATGCTTGATGGTTGGATCAAGGAGGATGTCGGCTCCTCCAGGGTTAAACTGGAACAGCGCCGCGTCCATCGAGTCTTTCTGCATCCAGCGATAGTTGACCTGTTGTGTCAGCACGAGCCACGGGGAGCTCTCAAGCGGGATGATATTCAGCCCCGCGCTGAGGTTCACATCGCTCCCAAATTGATACCCATCGCTGTTTTTGAACGTGTGGCGATAGCTGGCTAATGCAAACTGATTGAGGCGGTGCGGAATCAACTCATAGCTTTGATAAATGGTCGGCACGATGCCGAAATTTCCTCGACCAATCTGCAGCGTCGATTCGGCTAATGATCCGCCCTGCACCCGTTGCCCATAATCTCCGGTGGGCAGATCGGCGCCTATACCGACAACAATCATGCTCCGCAAGGTCGGCAGGACGTTGTACTTCACCGCGACACGAATATCGCCGAGACCCTTATCGCTGTAAGGTACCGGGTTGAGTCCTCCAATTTGGGCGTCGGAATTCACTTGCTTGTAGGGGAGTGACACTTGAATTCCGAATCGTTCGGTCAAGCCGTAGTTCATGTCCAGGGTTGCGGTGCGGGTGAGTGTCCGAATCTGACTGGCATTCAAGCTCGCCAGGGTCAACGTTCGATTGCCTTGATTGGCAAACGGGATGCTGCCCCCTTCGCCCGGAGGCGCTTCGCTCGGCGTGTAGCTGTAGATGGCGTTCACGGTCAACAGACCCGCCATCGGCACTTGCTGCTGAGAACCAATGACCACGAAGCAGCTCACAGATCCGCAAGACGCTTCAACGGGCGGCACGATGACGGACAATAACCATCCCGAGGCGATGAGAATGAAAATAAATCGTCTGACATGAGCGGTCATGAATCATCCTTTCTTCGGCACAATATAGTGGCCTCACGGCGTAATCCGTGTACGCCATCGGACGCGTCCGTCGAACTCCTTCAACGCGACGGAGAACCCCGATTAGCACGAGCCAATGGTGAAGAAACTATTGAGATGAAGAGATTAAAGGAGAGGAGTCGCGCGCGAAGGCGGCTGCGGGCCATAGGAAAGATGGAGTTCGGTGACAGGATGTGCTTGTTCAAGGAAGGTGACGTATTGGACGGGTGAGAGATCGGTTACAGTGCCTTCGACCGCGTCAGCGGCGATGCAGAGCCATGAACAGAGTGCGGTGGCGTGAGTCGCTGCCCTGTGGTGCGCATGTTGCGCCATGTGGGCGGTGAGCTGCGGATACACAATCCCGCTGAGCGCCACAAGCCAGAGCGCAAACCCTCCAACGACACACTGTCGAATCTTATGGGTCATAGCCGTTATCGAAGCGCGGCTGCCTTTATCGGCTCTTGTTTCTGAATCCGCGCGACGATTTCATCGATCTTCTGTTCGGTGAGTAGGCCACCTTTGAGATATTCCTGCACGCGTCCCTCTTGGTCGATAAAGACACTCACGGGTAATCCGAACACCCCGAACTGATTGGCCACTTTGTTGTCGCGATCCATCAGGACCGGGAATGTATGGCCGTATTGCTTGATGTGCTCGCGCACCCTGGCGTCGTCCTCCAATTCGTTGACGGCGAGGACCACGAAGCCCTTGTCACGCAGCTTATCGAAGCTGGTTTGCATGGCCGGCATTTCGGTCGTGCAGGGCTTGCACCAGGTGGCCCAGAAGTTCAGAAGCACGATCTTGCCGCGATATTGACTAAGGCTCTGTTCCTTGCCTGCCAGATCGGTCAAGCGAAAATCTTCGGCCTGCATGCCGACCGTCGGAACTCGCGAGCCCATGCTCCAGCCGTCGAGGGCCGACAGCGACGTCAAGGCAGTGAGCAGCACAAGCACCACAAGTATAGCGTTGGTTCTATTTGATCGCATGTCAGCCTCCTTGGCTCCAACTGTTTCGATTACGATGGGTTCGCCACCTGGAATGAGCGTGTAAGTCCAAAAATATAACTGGTTCCCTGCGCCAGACTGTTGTTGGAATCTCGCTCAAACGGAATCTGCGCGAAAAAGTAGACCGACGTCATGTTCGTCCAACTTGATTCAATGAGTTGCCCCAGGCCGACTTGGAGGCCTGGCGTGAAGGCGTAGTAAGTTGATCCAGTGGTTGGCACCGCGCGGTTCTTGATGGTGGGATCAATCACCTCCGCTTCACCAGGAAAACCCGCATCGGCAGGTGTCAAAGAGCGAAAGAGCGAGGAACTGAAATTGTCATGCACGAGATAGCGGTAATTAACTTGGCCGGTAAGAACCAGCCACGGAGTCGCCACGAGATTCAGCCCGGCATTGAGCATGTATTCGTCGCCAAACCGATAGCCATCGTTGTTTCGGAACGTGTGCCGATAACTGGCTGACGCAAATTGATTGAGCCGATGCGGGATCAATTCATAGGTCTGATAAATTGTCGGATTCAACCCGACTTGCCCCCGACCGAGTTGTGTGGGTGATTCCATGACAAGCTCAGCGCTGTCATGCGCATGAGTATTGCCGGTCGGGAGATAGATACCAAGTCCCAGTACCACCAAGCTCCGAAGGGTGGGCAACGCATTGTACTTGAGGCCCATACGCACGTCTCCAATCCCGTTGGCGGAGAAATTCGACGGCTCGCCTTCGCCATTTGCTCCGTCCTCTCCTAGGCCATCGATGTGCTTGTGCGTGCGCCACATATACGGGAGCGTGAGTTGTAGTCCAAACCTATCGGAGAGACCATAGTTGAGGTCCAGCGTTGACTGCTGCGTAATGGTCCGAGTCTCCTGATGGTGGCCCAAAATCATTTGCCGAGTCGCCTGATCGACCGCTGGGATGACTCCATCGGTTCCACCGAGTAATCGCATCGGCGTGTAATTGTATATTGCATTGACCGTGAGGAGCCCCGCCTGCGGCACTTGCTGCTGAGACCCAATGACGACAAAACAGGTCACAGCGCCGCAGGAGGCTTGCGCTTGCTGGGCGCCGGGCCATGGGAAGACAACGAGTGCTAGACTGAAAATGAATCCGAGGATGAACCGTTTCCTTGCCATGATGACGCTTGTCCTTATCTCTCTAGAAGAATCGTCCCATCCGTCTGCCCAACAACCCACTCAGCGGATCGTATGAGAGACGGAATGTGGCCTGCTGTAGGTCGATGAGCGACGGAGGCTAGAGAGAGAAAGACGGAGGGGCGCGGCTGGAAGAAGTCTGGCACACCTCGATCGAGGGCTGCGTAGACTGGGGGAGCGTGATGAGAGCAATAGGACTAAGTTCGGCCTGAAACGTGACCACC
>JBBRRN010000077.1:0-10637 GCA_038200685.1 Nitrospirales bacterium | reverse complement strand
GGAACGAGCTTCTGTATCGCAATCCCTCGCTGTTCCACTGCCGCTCTGCTCTCAAGAGAAGGGTGGGCAGAGCTCAAGACCAGCACCGCCTGTTCATTCTGCGCTCTCAACCACGCCACCTCCCTCGCATGGTAGCGAGGTTCTTGTGGTTCTTTGAGCGCTGCATCATCTTCTCCTTCGACCCAAATCACCCCAATTGCAGTCAATGGGAGAAAGACGGCCGATCGCGTTCCCACAACCACCCGAACGACCTTTCGATGAATCTGATCCCACATCTCGGTTTTTAGCTGGTCGGAAAGACCGCTATGGAAACAGACTGGGGAAATGCCCGCCTCATCATCACGGAGTAAGCCGGCAACCCATTCGGCCCGTTCTGCCTCGCCAACGATAAGGAGGATCGTCTGTCCTCGATCGAGCACGAAGGAAATGGCCTGTTGCAACAGTCTCAGGCGATCGGCCCAGGAAGCCTGTACCAACACCCGCATTGCCCCTTGGCCTTTCATCGCTTCAAACAGTGGCTCTGCCCAAGACATTGCAGGGTCAGGAATGAGGGGTGCGGAGATGCCTACGCCCTGATTCTCCCATCTAGTTGTTGGAGGCAGCGGCGCTGCGGAGGTAGGCAGTATTTCCTGAACCTCCACAACCCACCCACGAGCTTTCAGATCGCGCAACAGGTCAGCGGACGCAGGGCGAGAAGATGATTGGCGGAGCCTCAATGGTTTATTCCGAAGACGCGTGAGCAACACCCGCTCCTTCACCGAACAGGGTTCGCGAGATTCAACTGCAGCCCGTCCTTGTTCCGTCAGTTCGAAGTGAACAACCGGTGCCCGTGGTTTAGGTATTGGAGGCAACACCAACCTGAGACATTGCCCCCATGGCGCGACATACTCTTCGGCCACCTGTCGTGAGAGCTGGAACAGGCTTGAGGACACGTCTGTCGAGGCCCCCTCAGAAATCAACGAACGAATCTCCTTGAGGCGTGCCCGGTCAAGACCTTGAGGAAGAATGTGGGAGAGGGCGACCACAGCTCCTTCGAGAATCGACCGCCCGAAGGGCACAAGGACTCGATGTCCGATGCGTAGCGTGTGTCGGAGCGACGAGGGTACGATATAGGTGAACGGGCCTGCCAGATGTCGTGGCACAATGACATCTGCGAGGAGGGTCTCTGGCTCTGTGCGGGAAGGGGCTGCCTGCGCCGACATCATGCGGCATTGTAGCAGCACAGGAAAAGGTGGAACAACGAGAGAGATAGGATGAAAAGGCTCTTGAGGGGAACCGGGGTTGACGAGCAACGTCAACCCTCCGCACACACTCGATGAATTTACTGTGGGGAGCCAGCCGGATGAACCGGAACCTGGTCGGAATTGCCCTGGCCAACTGATGCCGGACTCGTTGCCGAAGCAGGGCTCGCGGGGACAGATACGCGCTCTTCCTTGGACGAACCAGTTGGAGCCGCCTGAGCCTTCTGGTTCACTGCGGGGCCCGGAGCTCCGCTTTCCGCTGAACTGAGACGAGACACGCTATAGCTGGTATCGCTTGTTTCGGCCGGCTTCGCAGCCTGCTCAGGCTGTTCACCGATCAATTCTGGTAAATACAGTACGATATCCACACGACGGTTCTTCTCCCGACCTGCTTCAGTGGCATTGCCTGCTATCGGCTTTGTATCGCCGTAGCCGACAGACGAAAGCTTCTCCGAATCGATCCCGCTCTTTTCGATGAGATAACGAAGAACCCCCCCAGCTCGAGTTTTCGACAAATCCCAGTTCGTCTGATAGCGCGACTTCAGCGTAGGGCCGATTTCCATATTATCCGCATGGCCCTCGACTCGAATCAACTGATTGCCGGCATCGGTCTTGAGATGCACAATCAGTTCGTCAAGAACCCGATAGCCCTCGGATGTGATGGTGGCTTCGCCCGATTGAAACCGAAGCTGCTTCATCAAATCACTGAGGCTGATCCGGGTTTCTCCGGCAACATTCTTGACCTGGGTCTTGCTCTGAGAAGGAACATCCGCGGGGAGACCATCCTGCGACTGCTGGAGGGATTGAGAGATTGGCATGGCCTGAGGAGTATGAGCCTTCATTCTGAAGCGATCACCTTTGAGAATGCGGGAGATCGATTTTGTGATCAGTGCCGTGGCCGTTCGGTCTTCCAGCGATAAGACTTTCAATTCGCCCACGACCCGTTGAGGAAGGCTTCCTCCTGACCGAACTATTTCTATTCGATCCCCACGCCTGACTCCGTCTTCTCGTCCCTGGTCCAGATAGACGACATTGCTTTGCGCCACCATGTTCATGACGCCCAGATTGGACTGAAACTCCACAACACTTCCCTCCACATCACTGACGGAAGGTTGGCCAACCACTGGTCCCTCGTCAGTCGGAAGCACGAACTTCATAACCGGGTCGCCCGGCGAGACAGTTGCATAGGCCCGTACGACTTGAACAGTGGTAAGGGTCTTGTCGACTTCATGTACTTGAACCACCGCGAGCCGATTGACTAAATGCCCCATGTATTGACCGGTCACGGGATGGAATACTTTGTGCGGACGTTTATAGACCGTGAAAAGATCCCCGGGCGCGACATCGCCGGGATTCTTCAGTCGGAGGTACAGGACATCATGGCTTCCCAATATCATATGGTCTCCGGTGGTCTGATTGTCACCGGTAATCACATTCACGAACCCATCTTGCGGCGTCGTTTGCTGGATGGAGCCGGACGAATAGGCCAGCGCCGCTTCTCCGAATCGGATCGCAGTGACGTCGTCGGTTGCCCAGGCTATAGAAAGAAATGGTGTAGCCAAAGCCCAGACCATGAGAGAGACGGCTGATTTCATTGAATGGTTAGCCATGGTAATTGTCCTTCATGTGAGGCAAGCATTGCTTTGTCAACCATAGCAAATAGCCCTGTATTGTCAAGAATTTGAGCCCTTGCCATCATTGACCAGTCAATTCACCCGATGCTATGGTGACAAGACGACTGCTTTCTCAGAGAGGAGAGACAACATGCGTTCCGATCAGCCTCCCACCTGCAATGCTCTAGGCCAAGATCGTCATCGCATCGAGACCCAGATTCATCGACGCAAAAAAGCCAAGGCGTTCTCGGCCCTAGAGCCTGAATGGGATTCCATTGACCAAGCGCTGCCCTCCCATCTGCGCATGCCGTCAGACCGCATGGCACCGACCCCGCCGAACAAACCCAAGAACCCCTCATGAATAAGCCAGTCCAGCAGAATTAGATTCCTTCTTTCGTTGAACCTCCCCCACGCCGCTGGTGGCGTAAAGGCCAAACATCCTGGCTTCTCATTCGCGACAGGACTAGGAGTTGCGACACAAGACCGAACCCTTATGGTGTCCCGCCATCATTAATATCGATGAGCTACCAAACGCGACCCCGCCAGGAAAAACATGTCTCTCGTACGAAACGAAGTAAATACCAAATGCTTTGATCGTAATGCCAAATTGTCTTTTGGCCTCCGTTTGATGGATTTCGAAATGGCCATGCAGGACGTCTACGATTTTTTATACGACGTGAATCTTGGCCTTACCGAACGAGGGCTTCAGCGACTTGACGGCATGTTACGGCCCGCGATTATGTCGGAGTTTTATCGGACATGCTCATAGCAAGCCTGGCGAAACATTCTAGAAGTCTGACCGTCAACCTTTACCACAACGGCCACCCTGACCTGGTTGTGAACGGTTTATACCCTGACAACAGGGTTAAAGCAGGGCTGGAAGGCGTAGAGATCAAAGCGACTCGGAAGGCAGGCGGTGCGGTAGACACTCATGGCGCGCGCACGATCAATGGATGTGTGTGTTTGTCTATGCCGTAGACAACTCTACGGAGCCGTCTAAGGATAGGGCTCCTATGACGGCGACGGAGATTTATCTTGGGCAAGTCACAAAGGACGACTTTAGAAAGAATCAGCGCAGCGAGCTAGGTACCAGGACCGCCACTTTACATAAGGACGGCATAGATAAACTGAGGAAGAGTTGGGTTTATAAGCTCACTAGATGATTGCCGCCGTTCTTGAATGCAGCTCTCGAAGCTGTTCTCAGACAGGTGGCTGCATGAGCATGTCTCTCATTCCCAACCCTGATCCGGCCCCAAAGGGGAACCTGTCCTGGTTGCCCACTCGTGAGGATACGGTTCTCATTTTCGAATCATCCAGTGAAGCGATGTTTGTGACTGATCGAGAGGGCCGGATCTTGGCACTCAACCCCGTGGCGCAGCAGCTCGTGGGCCAGCATCAGGATGTCATCGGCTCAGGTTTTCACGAGTTGACAGGGTGCCTTTCCTCGAAGGAGGGAATCCATCGCCGGTGCCCTTTGAAATACACCGTTGGGACCGGTGAGGTCACAATGCTCTCGTCCCACCAGTGGATCCGAGCCGATGGTTCCAGGGTTGAGATCGCGGCGACGTTCTGGCCAAGAGGTCAAGGCATGGAGCGGGTTGGGGCCTTAGTTGTCTGTCGCGATCTGACGGTGGAGCGGCAAATCGAGCAAGATGTTCAACGCGTGGCGAGGCTAGCGGAAGATGCGCCGAATCCGATTGTGGAGTTTGACGAAGCCGGCAACATGCTCTACGCCAATACCGCTATGGTGGAACTTCTTAATCGTGCTGTCTCCATCCAGGGACATGTGGGAGCCGTTTTTCCACCTCAACTACCGGAGGTGTTGACTCGCTGTCTTGAGTCGCACCAGCCAACCCTTCGATTGGAACATCACCTTGAACAATGTGTGCTAGCTTGGTCCTTCTTCCCCATAGGGGGTGTGAAGCAGGTCAGAGCCTATGGAATCGATATTTCCGCAGACGTGAAATTGCGTCGTGCGAAAGAAGCGGCGGAAGAGTCAGCCCGTGCCAAAGCAATTTTCCTAGCCACGATGAGTCACGAACTGCGCACCCCGATGAACGGTGTATTGGGATGCACTCAATTGCTTCAGGATACTTCACTCACCGATCCGCAACGGCAGTTACTGCAAACCATGCACCGGTCGGCTGAGTCCCTCCTAGTGCTCGTGAACGACATTCTTGACTTCTCGAAGATCGAAGCGGGAAAAATGTCGTTGGAAGTTGCCGACGTTGAGCTCCATCCTCTCATCACGGACGTCATCACACTGACGTCGGAAACGGCGAAGAAGAAAGGGTTGCTCGTTGAGGTACACGTGGCGCCGGACATCCCCGCAGTGTTACGCGGCGATCCGGTTCGTCTGCGGCAAATTCTGTTTAACCTGGTTGGTAATGCCGTCAAGTTTACCGAGCGTGGCGGAATTCATATTTCCGTGAAGACAGGGCCGTGCCGTCAGGAGAATTCCGACGCCATCGTGCTTCAGTGGAGGGTCAAGGATACGGGCATCGGCATCACTGCGGATCAGCAATCGCGATTATTCGGCGCCTACGCTCAGGCGGAGGAATCGACGGCCCGGCGATACGGAGGAACCGGGCTGGGATTAATGATCTGTTGCTAATTGGTCGAACTCATGGGTGGAGCCATGATGGTAGAGAGTGTGCCAGGAGAGGGCAGTTCCTTTACGTATTTCACAAACCTGTTGCCTGCGATTCAGCGCACGATTTCTGCTGAGCCTATGAAGTCGTCGGTTGCATCGATGGCAGACCGCACCACCCCGCTCCGGATTCTTGTCGTAGACGACAATGAGATTAATCAAGTTGTGGCGTGCAAATTTCTGCAGAGCCTTGGATGTCAGGTGGAGGTGGCACGGAACGGACGGGAGGCTGTAGACTCCATTGCCCGCGCCACCTATGATGCCGTGCTGATGGACTGCGAGATGCCGGTGATGAATGGCTATGAAGCCACACAGGTGATCAGGCGACAGGAACACACCACGACCCAGCATCTGCCGATTATTGCCCTCACCGGGCACGTATCATCGGAGGATGAACAGAAATGTCGACAAGCAGGAATGGATGACGTTGTCACGAAGCCAATAACTCCCTACTCTTCGCACCACGCTAGAACGCCTTCTCGCATAACTGACTCCGACAACGCTGAATGATCGCTGGTGCCGTCAGCAACGGTCCTGACTCATTGGACTCATAACCAGTGGCGCAGAATGAGAGCCCGAAGCGGAAGTGGGATGAGAAGATCCCGGAAACAGATTGTTTCCGAAAACCTCTTTCGCCTCCGGCCGCGCACATATTGATGCAGGATGATGACATCATGAAGCAGACAGGTGAACCTGTTAAAAAACGAATTCACCGGACCCACAACCGCGAGTTTGGGTATCCCTGGACTGTCGCAGCCTGTAAGCACTTATGATCTCTTTGTCGTGTGGCACCACACCGCGATGTCGACGATGACGCCAAGGACTCAGGGAGATCGTAACGCCGCGCACCGAGGTCCTGTATTTTGTCCTTGGCACCGCTTCATGCTGCGTCAGCTGGAGCTGAACCTACAGCGAGTGCTGAATGATGTTACGTTCGGTCTGCCGTATTGGGACTGGGCAGCAGATGGACAGAAAACGGCAACGCGGCAGAAGAAGTCCGGTGTGTGGGCGGCTGATGCGATGGGGGGATCAGGCAATCCCGTTAAGACCGGACCATTCAAGTTCAACGCCGCTGATCTGGCGAGCTTCCGTATTCGCATTGAAGCGGACGTGAATGGACAACTGGTGCAACGGGCACACGGGCTGAGGCGGGCCCTCGGGACACAAATTTCAACATTACCAAAGAAAGTCGATACGGTCGGTGCGCTGGCCCTGACTCCCTATGATGTGACGCCTTGGGATACGTCATCGTCCGGATTCAGAAATCGGGTCGAAGGATGGGCTGAGCCGACGCCGCCCGCACTTCATAACCGCGTGCATGTTTGGGTGGGTGGGGACATGCTGCCATCAAGCTCACCGAATGATCCGGTGTTCTATATGAATCATTGCAACGTGGATCGCATGTGGGAAGCATGGCTCATCCAGCATGGGCGTAACTATCTGCCCCTTCAAAGTGCTCCCGCGGTTCTGAAAGGCAACCGAATCAATGATCTCATGTCATCACTGCTATCAGCACCGATGAGTCCCGCCGATGTTCTCGACATGACGTCGATCTATGTCTACGACTCACTCGCAGTTTAGGAGCGGCGAGCCGCACCACACATGGAGGATTCACGCCACAGAGTGTGCCAGCGGTCCAACGCGGTGGAATCTATACTGAGGGGCTTTTCGTACCTTGGTTGAACTAGAGAGGATCTTCTTTTTTTGTTCGGCGGGTCGGGATCTGGAATTACGCCTGGTGCGACGATTGAGCGTTCTGCATGGGATTGTTGAGTCTCAGGGTAGGGACAAAATCCGTGATGGAGAAGGTCAATTTCTCGCGGGGAAACTCCTTGATCGTCACCACCTGCTCACGCTGAACAGCGAGATGCCACGTCTGGATGTGTCCAGGCTCCTTGGATCCAAACGCCGCGCAGGACAGTAAGGAGATATTCCTACCATGGTTCGGACATCTGACAGACACGCTGGTGATCAAGTGAATGTGTGCCGTTCTGGCTTCGTCCGCCAGGCGCTGGCAGGCCGTGTAGTCGGCCGGGTCTTTCCACAGCGTCTCATCAGTGTTGAGCGGGGGTGCCGTAAGGTCGAGGGCTTTGTGTGTCTGGTACCTGACGGAAAAGACGGTGTGCTGCACAGGATTATCGGGCAACGGCGTGCCAGGAGATTCGGCATAAAACACAAGACTGTAGTAGGCTTTTTCAGCGAGCGCCGTATGGGGGTGTCCAGAGGCGTAAAACACGCCGTCGATCTGACCGGCACGGCGGAAACGGCTCCCTCGTGTGTGTGGTCGATAGCGAAAAGGTGTAAAGAGCAGATAGTGCAGGCCTGCGCATTCTCCCGGGTAAGGCGGTTTACTGTCTTCGAGCAGTTGCTCGAGCCGATCCTGCTCCTGGGAGCTGTCCACCAGTTTCATCGTTGAATTGATGTGCTGCGCTTCCACGGCGCGCCAGCACACCCCAGCGCGGCGGCGTGTGTTAGATAAGAGCTCTTCGGCTGTCCAGGTAGTGGGCGACATCGACGAGACCTTCCAGCGATTTCATTCGCTCAACGGGCACAGTATTGAACGCGGTGTTCTGATTTCTGATCCACGCAGCGGAGGTGATGCCATCCCCACCCGTAATGGCATCAAGGGATCGGTAGACCCTGATAAAGAGTAAGGCCAGATCGGTACCACATACAACGTCCGAGGCCGCAGGCTATCGATGCCCCTGTCCGTCTCCCGTAACATCCGGGTTTCTGACCGACAGGGTAAATTCCTCCTTGGGCGTCATCTCTTTCCCCGGATGATCCGATACAAACGTCTCAAGCTCTCCTTGATTTCTATTCGCGAGTTTTATACAGGCTAAATAGTTATAAAACACCTTACGCTCGCTCTCTCTCGTATCCGGCCAGGGACTTGACGTACACCCCCCAAGCGGAATCACCCCCGCGAGTGCCACACAGATCTTTTTCATCCTAGACCCCCAACCTAATGCCAACAAAAACTGCCCCCCCCTCCAATACCATCGCCCTACGATCAATGCTCCATTCTTACGCCCCCAACGATTATTAAGATTCCATTGTCAGTGCGATCAGCGCACGACTGCTTCAGGCACTTCGATGAGTTGCTCATTCGGCAGCCTGATCGTCAGCACGGCACCAACCCAATAGCTTTCATTCCGATCGTAATGAAAGACAGGAAGTGGGAGAATGGTATAGGGGTCGTGGACAGCGAGGGACTTCAACGCCTCTTTCCTGGCTTCAGCCTCTTGGGCTTCGCTCCGTTCCGCTTCGGTTCCTCGTACGGGGAGATCGGCGGAATGTTGAAGTGTGGATGTTTTGTCGCGCTGTGTTGGGAGCAATCGGATCAGCATGCTAAGGCGGACACTAATGCGTTGGCTTTGAATCTCAGAGCGAAGGAGTCTGGCAGTGATCCTGATGGAGAGATACACTCCAGAGTATTACCATGAACTCTGAGTATGGAAGGAGATGTATTGTGGAATCATCGGTTAGCGGCTAGTGTATGGATCATGCCGTCTTGAGTCTTCCTTCCACGTAGGAAATCACCTCCGAGACCGTGGTAAACTTTCTAAAGTCTTGGTCAGGAACTTCAAAATCAAACGTTTCTTCTAAATAGAAGACCAGCTCGATTGCATCGGCCGAGTCCAGACCAAGATCGTTCCGCAAAGAGTAGTGAGGTTGAATCGCGCTGACATCCAGCTTCATCCGCTTGGCAAGTTCAGTCCGAATCCGTTCGGCGATCGTTAAGTCATGAGCCTTACTCATCTTTCCTCTCCTTACTTGAGGACTATATTGAAAATGGCTCCCTGCATCAACAGCACGACTAACAGTTTAAGAAGAAAGAGACATGTGACCGGCGCGCAATTGTCGATGTGACTGCTTCCCCGCTAGCTGACGGAGAAAGAATTTACCCATATTCTCCGCAACGACATCCTTCTGTTTATCCACCGTGATGACATGATAGCAATCATCCAGTAACACCAACTGTTTGTCCTCCGATGAGATCTCGTCGTAAACTATGGAGGCATTGCGGGGGCTGGTCATGTCATCGTCACTCGCTTGGAGAATCATCGTGGGGGCCGTGACCGCGCTCAGTTGTGCACGAACTCGCACGATGAGCCGGTCGATTTCGGTGAGAGTCCTCAACGGAAAAATCGGGTAGCCCTTCGATGCTGCAGACGGAGCATGCGGTACAGCGCCAGGGGTCGCCTTCCGTTGAGCCCGCCAATCGTTTATCCACTCACGAAGAATGGCAAGGGGACTGTAGGCTTCTCGCACCACGCGCTGAAGCTCTTCATCCTTAATTCCGAAAGGAGGCCCGTCTATGTGGAACAGCAGATGCTGCAAGGGAAGAGGGACTACCTTCATGGAGAATGGGAGGATGGCGTCATACCAGGGAGTATTCCATCCATCATACACGAACGTAGGCGAGAGGACTCCAACTCCGTCGACATGGACGACTGTTGACGCTTCTAACGCCAAGAGAGCCCCCGCACTCAGGCCCGCTACAAACACATACTCGTATCGATCTCGTACAAAAGAAAGCTGTTTTTGTACGTGCTCCCGCCAGTCCTGTTCATTGGTCTTGACGAGGTCTCTAAGCCTGGTGCAATGTCCGGGAAGGGTCGTCGTATAGATATCCCAACCGTTCTTCCGCGCCATCTCCCGTGCGAGGTAGAACATCTCAGCAGGAGTGCCGGTGACACCATGTATAAGATAGACCAGAACATTCGACTCCGCATGTAGAGCGAAGTCTGTCTTCTGGCGATCTACCATGTTATCCAAAAGCCCCGCACGTCTCACTCTATGCGGTCTCATCAACCCTCCGCGTACGTGGTGAATAAGTAATCGAGCAATTCGAGCCCCAAATCAATTTCCTCCCTCGTAATGTCCAATGCCGGCGCCAGCGTGAATACATTCTTATAATGTCCTCCGATGTCCAATACCAGGCCCATCGGACCACGAGACGAGGGAATGCCGCCAGCCAGTCCTGCTTCAAAGATTTTGTCTGCGAGGGCTCTGTCCGGGGTGAAGCGGTCCGACTTGGTTACCTCAATGCGAAGGGCTAACCCCAGTCCAGATACATCACCGATCGTCTGATGACGGGTTTTGAGTATTTCAATCTGTCTCAGAAAG
>JBBRRN010000076.1:0-10664 GCA_038200685.1 Nitrospirales bacterium | reverse complement strand
TTCTGGGGTTCTCACCGAACAGAACATCGCAGAAGCCTTGAAAGAGGTTCGTCTGGCGCTGCTCGAAGCCGACGTCAACTTCAAGATCGTCAAGGACTTCATCGAGCGGGTTCGCGAGAAAGCCGTCGGGCAGGAAGTCCTCCAGAGTTTGACCCCAGGGCACCAGGTCGTCAAGGTTGTGTGGGACGAGCTGCGGGAGATGATGGGCCGCGAACGAGCCGGTCTGGCTCTGGCCTCGAATCCTCCTACCGTCGTCATGATGGTAGGACTCCAGGGTGTGGGAAAGACGACGACCTGCGGCAAGCTTGGGCGGTATTTCAAGGCGCAAGGGAAACGGGTTCTTCTGGTTGCGGCAGATCCTCGTCGTCCGGCAGCCGGTGACCAGTTATCGAGTCTAGGGCGCGATCTTGCCATCGATGTCTATCGCGCCGATCAGGCGCACGCTGCCCAGGCCGATGTCGTGCGCATCTGCCAGACGGGCGTGGATCGGGGACGAGACCAGGGATACGATCTTGTCATATTGGACACCGGCGGACGTCTCCACATCGACGATGAGTTGATGGGCGAGTTGGTCGCGGTGAAAGCTGCCGTTGGGCCACAAGAAATCCTCTTAGTGGCCGATGCCATGACGGGCCAAGACGCGGTGACCATGGCGAGCCAGTTCGATCAACGGATTGGACTGACCGGCGTTATTTTGACGAAGGTTGAAGGCGACGCTCGGGGCGGGGCGGTGTTGTCTATCCGTGCTGTGACCGGTAAGCCGATCAAGTTCTTGGGTGTCGGGGAGAAGCTCGATGCGCTGGAGTTGTTTCATCCCGATCGGATGGCATCGCGCATCCTTGGAATGGGTGACGTACTCTCGCTGATCGAAAAGGCTCAAGAGACTTTTTCGCGTGAACAGGCTGAGGAGACCCAAAAACGGCTGACCAGCAATACGCTGACGCTGGAGGATTTCCGCGCCCAGCTGGGGCAGGTCAGTCGTCTTGGTTCGATGGAGCAGATTTTGGGTATGCTGCCTGGCGGTCAGAAGCTCATGGGGGCGATGGAAGGGCAGAAGCCGGAACGAGACATGAAACGCGTTTTGGCAATGATCGACTCGATGACCGTACGCGAGCGGCGTGATCATACGCTCATCAATGGAAGTAGAAAAAAGCGGATTGCCCGCGGAAGCGGGACGAAGGTGGAAGAGGTGAATCGGTTGATTAAGCAGTTCCTATCGGCGAGGAAAATCGCTAAAGCGATGGCAGGATCTGGGGGGCGCCGGCAGCTTGCGCAGATGATGCGCTCCAGGTAAGAGGCGAGAACCATCATTACGGATGTGTGCACAAAAGGAGGAATCGAGTGGCCGTTCATTTAAGACTCACAAGGACAGGACGACACAAACGACCGCTCTATCGCGTGGTGGCAGCGGATTCCAGGAAGCCGCGCGATGGGCGATTCTTGGAAATTCTTGGGATTTTCGATCCCTTGAAAGAGGCGGGTCTGCCGGAGCTGAAGCAAGAACGGGTGTTGAGTTGGTTGCATCAGGGAGCCCAACCGACCGTCACCGTCAAGACATTGCTCCGCCGCAGTGGCCTATGGAAGCAGTTTGAAGCGGAGAAAGCGGCGAAGAAGAAGGGTGCCTAAGACGTGACGCCTGCTCAGACGGACTTGGTGACAATCGGCAAGATCGAGCGCCACTTTGGCGTACGGGGCGAGTTCAAAGTTCGGTCGTTGAGCGATGTGCCAGGGCGGTTGGATCATCTGAAGCAGGTGCAGGTCTTGGAGACGACGGGACAGACGGTCGAGAGGACCGTGACGCATGTTCGGCGCGCCGGCTCGACCTATATCATGGGTCTTGCTGGTGTGACGACGCCGGAAGAAGCCGGCATGCTGCGCGGGGGGTTGATTCAAGTGCCGCGTGCTCCAGCGTCGGCATTGTCCGCGGACGTCTATTTTGAATGTGACCTTGTCGGGATGACGGTAGAGAATGAGAGGGGCGACGAGGTCGGAGTGCTGGAGACGATTTTGGAGATACCGGACAATCGCGTCTTCGTCGTTCGTAAGGGGATGGAGGAAGTTCTTATTCCGGCCGCAAAGAGCTTTGTGACATCGGTGGATCTTCAGCGCCGTCGGATGATGGTTCGCGGGATCGATGAGTTGGTTCAGGATCGCCATGCGCTGTGACATTCTGACCCTGTTCCCCGACATGGTAGCGCCGGTGCTCGGCCAGAGTATTCTTAAACGGGCACAGGAAAAAGGTCTCTTACATATTACGGTGCGCAACTTGCGCGACTATACGCTTGATCGCCACAAGATGGCGGACGATGTGCCCTATGGTGGAGGGGCAGGGATGGTGATGAAGGCCGAGCCCATTTTGCGCGCGGTGGAACAGATTCAAGACGACTATGCAAGGGTCGGTGAACAGATTCGATTGCTGTTTCCCTCCCCGCACGGTCGTCCGTTCACGCAGGCCTATGCGAGAAATCTGGCGGACGACCCACGTCGACTCGTTATCCTTTGTGGCCACTACGAGGGAGTCGATGAACGAGTGCGGCTGGCTTTGCATCCGGAAGAGGTTTCCGTCGGGGATTATGTGTTGACAGGAGGCGAGTTGCCGGCGTTGGTGCTCATTGATGCCGCAGCCCGTTTGGTTCCCGGCGTGTTGGGTGATCCGGAGTCGATCGTGGAAGAATCGTTCACGGATGCGCTGCTTGAGTATCCGCACTATACGAGACCGGCTGAAGTTCGAGGGGTGCCAGTGCCGGAGGTGCTGCTTTCAGGACATCACGAGGCCATTCGTCTGTGGCGTCGGAAGGAAGCCCTGCGAATCACGTATCAGAGACGGCCGGATCTTTTACAAGATCGGGTCTTGAGTCTCGAAGATCAACAATTGCTAGATGAACTTACTCGTGAAGGCGTGGCTGGCACGCCTGTTCGATGTGGGGAGGAGGGGTAGTCTCATGAATAGGTTGGAACGTATTCAACAGTCATTCACGAAGAAGGCGGCGCCTAGTTTTGAAATTGGAGACACCGTCCGCGTGCACGTGAAAGTAGTCGAAGGGGAAAAAGAGCGCATTCAGGTGTTCGAAGGTGCGGTGATTGCACGTAAAGGGTTGCTGAACACGGAGACCTTCACGGTGCGCAAAGTCTCCTACGGTGTCGGCGTAGAACGAATTTTCCCGATCCATTCGCCGATCGTCACGCGCGTCGAGGTGATGCGCCAAGGCAAGGTACGTCGGGCCAAGCTGTATTATCTCCGAGGGAAGAAGGGCAAGTTTGCCAAGGTCGAAGATCGGGAATTCGTCGCGAGCGTCAAGGGGAAGTCAGGGGGCGTCAACAAGGCCCAAGAGCCTGCCGGAGCTGCCTCAGCCTCGAAGACCTAGCAGTCTGCTGAAAAACCATTCAGCATATTCAGCAGGATGCTCAGCATGGCCGTCCTCGTCGTTCGTGAAGTGTGAAACGTCAGAATACTGAAACGAACGACGCTTCACAGCTGTTGAGCACGCCGCTGGCGGACTGTTTCAGTCTCCTGCCAGTCCTGTTCCCCGATTCCACCGGCTACGCATGTCGGGTGCCCTTTCAACGGACGCATCGCGGGGCCACACCGTGGGACCTACCGACGAATTTGAATTAGAAGCCCGACGGCGCGGCTATCGCTGTATCGCCGGTCTCGATGAAGCCGGACGGGGCCCTCTGGCAGGTCCTGTCGTCGCGGCAGCGGTGATTCTGCCCACTCGGTGCCGTTTAGTCGGTGTCGATGATTCAAAAAAAGTCACTGAGTCTGAGCGCGCACGTCTCTACGAGGTGATTGTCAGGCGGGCACGTGCGGTTGGTGTAGGGGTCGCCACAGAGCAGGAGATCGACCGCCTCAATATATTAGAAGCGACCCGCCTGGCCATGCGTCGCGCGCTGGCATCGTTGACTCCCCCTGCAGACTGTCTCTTGATCGATGCGGTCATCTTGTCGAATCTTGCCATTCCTTCACGCGCGATCATCAAGGGCGATACGTTGTCGATTTCGATTGCTGCTGCGTCGATTGTGGCTAAAGTTACGCGCGATCGCATGATGGTGGTGTATCATCGGACCTATCCAGACTATAATTTTCTCTCCCATAAAGGATATGGGACGGAGGAGCATTTACGCCAGCTTGCTCAATATGGTCCTTGCGCGATTCACCGGCGCACATTCGCCCCAGTCGCACAGCTCTTGGGTGGACGTCGCGGTGGCCGAATCCTCTCGCGTACGGATCTGGGCGAATCTTCGCGGATGAATCAGTGACCAATCTTGACCCCCGAAAGCTGTTTGGCCAAGCAGGGGAATCCGCGGCTGAGGAGTATCTGCGGCGCAAGGGGTATCGAATTGTGGCGCGTAATCTTCGTTCCCCTTTGGGAGAGCTGGATTTAGTGGCTGAAGACGGCCAGGTACTGGTGTTTGTTGAGGTCAAGGCGCGTCGAACTGATGCGTTCGGCGGAGCGATTCATGCCGTTCATTACCGAAAGCAGGAGAAGTTGATCCAGTTAGCGGCACAATACTTGGCCCGTCACCATATCAAAGATCGCCTCTGCAGATTCGATGTCGTCTTGCTGCAAGGTCCGGATGCCACCGTTCCGCAGATCGAGCATATTCAGAACGCCTTCGAAATCTCCGGAGACGACCTCCGTTGGTAGGGCGACGATGATTCAATTGATTCACGTGTCAAAACGGTACGATCAGCGGCCGGCACTCTCGGATGTTAGTTTCGAGATCGGCAAGGGAGAATTTGTCCTCCTCATGGGGCCCAGCGGAGCGGGGAAGTCGACGTTGTTGCGGATGCTCATCGGGGCTGATCAACCCGATGAGGGACAGATCTTCGTCCACCAGAAGAACGTGAGGATGCTCAGGCGGTCAGAAATTCCTTATCTGCGCCGCAAGGTGGGAACGGTGTTTCAAGATTTTCGACTGTTGCCGAAAAAGTCCGTCTTCGACAATGTCTCGTTGCCCTTGCTGGTGCAAGGGATTTCTTTTGCCGACATTCGCCGGAAAGTTACGGAAGCATTACGAGCGGTGGGTGTCGATCACAAGCGAGATCAGCTGCCTGCGGGTCTTTCGACAGGAGAGCAGCAGCGGGTCTGCATTGCGCGCGCGATCGTCAATGGTCCGGTCGTGTTGCTGGCGGATGAACCGACTGGAAATTTAGATCCGGCTTTGACGTCCGAGATCATCGAACTGTTTAAACTCATCAACGCGCGCGGCACCACCGTGGTGGTCGCGACGCATGATCCGCTAGTCATGGAACAAGTAAATCGGCGCGTGCTCACCTTGTCGCAGGGCACGTTGTTGCCGGAACGGCGGGTGATGGGGTGAGGACGCTTTCGTACCTTCTCAGAGAGTCGTGGGTGAATATGTGGACCAACCGAGCCACGACGATGGTCGCCATCGTGACCACGGCCTTTACCTTGGCCTGTGTCGGCGTCTTCTTGCTGCTCTATGTCAATCTTCGGGCGGCGGCCGGATGGCTCCAGGACGATGTCAAAATCATGGTCTATCTTGATGAACGGCTCGTCTCCGACTCGGTCGCTGAGATCGAGCAACAGTTGCGGAGCGATCAAGCCGTCGCCTCACTGTTGTTTATCTCGAAAGAGCAGGCGTTGGGAGAGTTCAAAGCACAATTTCCTTCGGAGTCTCATTTACTCGAAGGGCTGGGCCAGAACCCCCTACCGGCTTCATTCGTGGTGGCGCTCAGCCCATCGTTTCATTCGCTTGATGCGATCAACCGATGGGCAGAACGTGTCAGGCAGGTCGCCGGGGTTTCCAAGGTCGACTATAATCAAGATTGGATTGATGCCCTTGCCAAGGTGATTCACTCGATTGAGTTGGTCGCCATCGGCATTGGCGTGATTCTTTCAGCGGCGGCGGTGACCATTATCGCCAATACGATTCGCCTCACACTCTTTGCCCGGCGAGACGAGATCGCCATTTTGCGGCTCATCGGGGCGACAACCAGTTTTATCCATATCCCCTATCTGCTGGAAGGCGCCGTGCTTGGCGCGTTGGGCAGCGCACTCTCGCTGGTGATGCTCAAGTTCATGTATGAATTATTTCGCCAACAAATGCGGGCGACTGGACGATTTGCCGGGCTCGACAATCTCATAGCATTTCTTTCTCCCTCGGTCTGTCTTGCCCTGGTTGCGTTAGGGATGGGTCTCGGGTTTGCCGGCAGTCTCGTATCGATACGGCGGTTCACTGAGGCCAAGGCATGAGGTCTGGAGTGAAGCTCATGGTCGGCGTCGTACTGTGGGGGCTGGTGGGGTTTTCCTGGCCGGCTCTTGCGGTTGCCGATCCGATCACCGACAAGATTGAGAAGGAACGGAAGGCCCTCGGCCAACTGAAAGATCAGATCGAAGAGACACGGAAACGTGCCGATAAAGCAGGGAAAAAGCGAGAGTCTCTCTTGCAGGGGATTCAGACCCTCGACGAGCGGTTGGTGCAGTATCGGCAAGCGCATCAGGAGATCAGCCGAAAGTTGCGAAAGAAAGACCAGGAGATCGAGGTCATCACGACGCAGATCGGCGGGTTGCGTGTGGGTATCCGAGAACGGCAGAACGCCATTCTGGCTCGGCTGCGGGTGCAATATATGGAGGGCCGGTTCGGGCATTGGAAAACCTTGCTCGCCTCTGACTCGTACGGGGATTTCCAGCGGAGGATCCAGTATCTTTCAGCCGTGTCGGAGCGGGACTATTCGCTGATGGGCACGTTCCGAGCAGATATGGCCCAGATGGAGCAGGCAGAGCGTCAACGAGAAGATGCGCGTGTCGGCATGTTGTCCTACAAGCAAAGTACCGAGAAGCAGCTGGCTGAGATGCAATCGGTCAAGAAAGAGAAGAAGGTCTATCTCGCCAAGATCACGCATCAAAAAGAATCCTATGAACATGCCCTCCAAGAGTTAGAACGGTCCGCCTCGCGCATCGATAGCTTGTTGCGCGAAATGGAGCAGCGCCGCCGCGCCGCCGCGGCTCGGCCTCCGACCGGGGGGCTTCTCCCTCGTGGGGTGAAAGGCACATTGCCCTGGCCGGCTGATGGGAGTATTGTTTCCTACTTTGGCCGGCAGAAGCATCCGACCTTCAATACCTATGTGCAGCGCAGGGGTATTGAAATCAAGACGGTGGAAGGCAGCGCCATTCACTCGGTGATGCCGGGGTCTGTGGTCTATGCCGACTGGTTGAAAGGGTACGGACTCGTTATAATCCTTGATCATGCGAACGGGTTCTTTTCGTTGTATGCCCATGCCTCGAAAATACTGGCGTCTGTGGGATCACAGGTAGGGGCCGGGCAAGCGATCGGCGAAACCGGCGATACAGGTATGACGGGCGAAGATACTTTATACTTTGAGCTACGGCAGGGGGCAGAGCCACTTGATCCTCTCCAATGGTTGGCGAGGCGGTAGTCGGTTGCAGAAAACTTGGTTTATGCAGACAACACTGCTGAGATCTCACAGAATGGTGCTGATGCCACAACAGTGTAGGATGCTCAAAATGGGCAGACGTTTCACCCGCCCAACCCCGGCGGGCGAAGAGGCGCCGTTTCGCGAGCAAGGCCGCAGTGAGCGAAGGGGTAAGGACCGAATGTTGTGTGGGCCGTTCAGCATTTGAATAAATCTTGGCGAACAGAACTGCTCCTCCAGCCATTCCGACATCTAAGCGGTTCGGCTTCGTACGTGGAGTGTCTGAGCGATGCGAGCACATTGTCTGGTGAGGGGCGCGTCCCTGGGCAAAGTGGCTGTCTTGGCAGCCTCAGGGCGGGCGGGTGCAGTAACCGTCGGACTGGGTGGATGAGAAAAGGGGTTTTTCAGCATCCTGACTAGGGAACGGGAAGAGGAAAGGACGTGACGATTATGGAAATGGAACAGAATCCCCGACGACGACGCTGGGTCTTAGCCCCGATGATGATGGTCGCGCTGGTCTTGGGCGTGCTGCTCGGCAAGGGGTGGGAGCGGACTGGGCATGCCACGGAAACCTACGAAGAATTGAAGACATTCTCCGAGGTGTTGACCCAAGTTCAGAAGAGTTACGTTGACGAAACGAAGGCGAAAGATCTCGTCCAGGGTGCCATTCGTGGGATGCTCTCGACTCTTGATCCGCATTCAGCCTATATGACCCCGGAGATGTATAAGGAAATGCAGGTTGAAACGAAGGGGGAGTTCGGGGGGGTAGGTATCCAGATCGGCGTGAAGGAGAATCGTTTGGCGGTGATTGCGCCCATCGAGGGCACACCGGCCTACCGAGCTGGGGTGAAGTCAGGGGATTTCATTACCAAGGTGAACGACGAGACGACGAAAGATCTTACGTTGATGGATGCGGTTCAAAAGATGCGTGGTCCCAAGGGCTCGAAGGTCAATTTGACGATTCAGCGGGAAGGGACTCCCGACCCGCTCCAATTTACGCTGGTTCGCGACACCATCAAGATCGAGAGCGTGAAGTCGAAGGTCTTGGACAATATCGGCTACGTGCGGCTGACGCAATTTCAAGAATCGACGGGGCGGGATTTGAGCAAGGTGCTCAAACAGTTCAAAGACCTGAAGCTCCAATCGACAATCCTCGACCTCCGTAACAATCCCGGCGGACTGCTGACGGCGTCCGTTGAGGTCTCCGAGCAGTTTCTTCCAGGCGGCAAGCTAGTGGTCTATACCAAAGGACGTGAAAGTAAGAAGGACGAGTGGATCGCCAAGGGGAAAGATCAGATGGACGATTCGCCCATGATTATTCTGATCAATGAAGGATCGGCGAGTGCGTCTGAGATCGTGGCCGGCGCCTTGCAAGACTACGGGCGGGCGGTGATCGTCGGCACAACCTCGTTCGGCAAGGGATCGGTGCAAACGATTCTCCCGTTGGGAGATGGGTCCGGGCTCCGTCTCACGACGGCGAAGTACTACACACCGAAAGGGCGATCGATCCAATCGACCGGCATTACGCCTGATATCGTCGTGAAAATCCCAGCACCGACGACCGTTGCCAAGGCTGGGGAAACGAAGGCCGGTGAAAAGGACGGGGAGGCGAAGCAGGCCAAGCCTCCGGTTGCTCCGGGGAAAGATCAGCCGTCTCAGAATAGCAAAGGAGAGGAAGAGGGCATTCCGAAGAATGGCGCCACACCCCATCCTCCTTCCGTTGATATCTCGGGCGATCCATCGCTTGAGCAGGATGTCCAGCTTCAAAAAGCGGTCGAGATGCTGAAGACCTGGAAGATCTTTAAGGAGCTTCCTCGCGCTTCTTAGTCAGTGGCGGCTGCTGTGAGGTGGCAATCGCCTCCAGTAGCCGTTCCTCCGATCCTGAAAACCCTGGCGCCGTGCGCAGCATGTGCGATCGCACCAACTGCTCCAGGTCGGTCAATGTGGTAATGTGCAGGCGGGTATAGAGATACGCCACAAGCGACTCGGACAGTCCCGGGAGCTCAGTCCAAGCCTTCACGGCGTCCGGAAGAGGTGTTCTCAGCGCTTCATAAGCCTGGATCGTTCCAGTCCTGAGAAATTCTTCGATTTTATCTGCCAGATCCTTTCCGACTCCCTCAATATCTTCCAGCGCACGTCGTGCGGCGACGTCTGCAATGTCTTCCTCCAAGGCCTCAATGGTATCCGCTGCTTTTCGATAGGCTCTGACCCGATAGGGGTTCGCCCGCTGAGTGGCCAATCGTTCCGCCATCGACCGAAAGATGGTGGCGATGTGCTGGTTGTGTTGCGGGGTAGACATCATAGGTCGTGGTGGCACCATTCTGACGTGCTCAGGGACGCAGGCGCAAGATGCAAGCGTGAGTTCTGAGCGCCCGTATCACGTGGCGCCCCGGCTTCGCTCAGGCTATGACCCATTGCTTAAATCGGTGAGTAGGCGATGTATGATTTCAGAACTTGACCTCAATTGCTCTTTTCTTCTCGCAGTAGGAAGATTACCGGCGCCATGATTGACAAGCGCAGTCGCCTCTCCTCAACATGGCCTGTGATTCGCAGGCAGTGTCTGTTGGCTGTGCTGAAATGATTCGGGTGGCGCCGACGCGCAGCCGCTAAACCGCAGCGTTGGGCCTAAGTGGGAGGAGGGACATATGAGAAAGCTGAATGGAGTGTTCCCGGCAGTCGTGATTGATAACGTTGATCCCGAAAATCTTGGACGCATACAGGTGCAGCTTCCTCAGATGGACGAATCTGGCCAACGTGGCTCCAACGTATGGGCTCGTATGGCCACCTTGATGGCTGGCAAGAATCGAGGCACGTGGTTTATTCCTGACGCGGAGGACGAAGTACTGGTTGCATTCGAAGCCGGCGACGTGAGGCGGCCTTATGTCATTGGCAGCCTGTGGAACGGCACCAGCTCGCCGCCGGAGACGATGGATGCGAACAACAACAAAAAACTTCTGCGTTCCCGCAACGGCGTGACGATCACCCTAGACGATCAAAGCGGCCAGGAGCGCTTCATTGTCGAGACGCCTGGTGGCCAAAAAGTCACGCTCAAGGACGGCCCTGGCTCGATCGAAATTATGGATAGCAACGGTAATTCAGTGACACTCGAGGCGGCCGGGATTGTGGTGAACGCCAGCGCGAAAGTCACCATCAACGCCAGCGCGGTCGAGATCAGTTCAGGCATGGTCACCGTGAACTCAGGCATGTCGAAATTCAGTGGAGTGGTGCAGTGCGATACGCTCATCAGCAACAGTGTCATCAG
>JBBRRN010000075.1:0-10748 GCA_038200685.1 Nitrospirales bacterium | reverse complement strand
CCCATCGCTAAACGATCGCAGATACTCTTGGCGATTACAAGGCGGATGATGCCTTCGCCGATGCCCGTCATCGAGACAGCACCGCTCTGATTGTCCGCATACACTCCACAACCGATGATGGGGGTGTCGCCAACCCGCCCCGGTAACATCGACTCGATCCCACCGGTCGACGCCCCTGCCGCTACCGTCCCGAACCGATCCAAGGCGACCGCGCCGACGGTCCCGTGTCGCTCTGCTGTTGAACGTATCTGCCTCGCGAGAATCCGGTCGTATGAGAGTCGGCGAGACACGCCGACGGCACGATGCCGATCGAGTTTGAAGTGCCGAGCAAATCTTCCGGCTAATGGTCCGACTAACAGAACATGGTCCGTCTTTTCCATGACCAATCTGGCCGCCGTAATCGGATGGACGATCCCTTCGAGCGAGGCAACGGCTCCGGCTTGAAGGCGCCCCCCTTCCATGATAGCGGCATCCATCCGTTGCACCCCGTCCAGCTGACGATTCGCTCCTCGCCCCGCGTTGAACAGTCCGGATTGTTCCAGAAGACCGATCGTACATTCAACAGCGGCGAGCGCAGAACCTCCTTGCACGAGGATGCCGTAGCCGGCCGCGAGCGCATCGGCCAGGCATATGGACTGCGCCGGCGTCATACGTCGTGAACCGGCGCCTCCGTGGGCAAGAATGAGGGGGCGGGAGCTGTTCAATTGAGGAGAAGATCTCGGGCCTGCCGGTACGCTGGATTTTTCATGCGGTCCAGATCGGATCGCACGAAGCCCAGACCGGTGACGCAGAGCTCGAAGTTGTCGGAGAGTTTCCGGAACAGAGGAGGCTCTTCCCCTGATGGACCGTCAGCCATTTGCGCGACAATCCCGTACGAGCGCTTTCCTGTTTTCATATAATCCACCAGGAAATCCTTGTGATAGATCAGCCCGGATGTTTTGAGTCGACGCAGATATTCGGGAAACAGTCCGGCCATGAAGAGCGTGAAATCACCGATATGCTGGTGCACATCCCGTTCACGATCCATCGACTGAGCCTGGAGTAACACTTCCGACTCGAACAACAAGTCCAGCACCGTATCGACCGGTTGGTCTTGCTGATTTCTGATTTTATACAGTTGGTCTGTGTGGGTAAAATCAACGAGTAGGTCGGAGACGTATCCGGTGACGTTCGGGTCGGGCCACCCGAGATGCTCCGTGAAACTTTTCTCGATCAGAGCGTCGAAGAGTTGACGGAGCGGATGTCGTGGCGGAACTTGCGTACTCATATCCACCTCTCACACATTCCGAAACGTATGAACTCAGTATAGCAGATGTGAGTTGCGCGATGATGCCGCCCCTCTGATCTTTCTATCGGTCTTCATGAAGCAGACTTGAGCATGGGCGGGTACGAGCAAAGCCCTCAGGCTATTCGAAAGGCCGTCTAGTGATCCATGAGATGTGAAACGTTTCGGAGCAAGAGCACTCGGCAGTCCTACGTTTCACCTTTCACGCCTCACGTTTCACGCTTGTCGGCTGTCCAGCACAAAAGTCACCGGCCCGTCGTTCAGTAATTCGACCTGCATATGTGCGGCAAAGACCCCAGTTTCCACGAGAGTACCCAGAGCTCGCAACTCTGTCACAACCTGCTCGTATAATCGCTTGGCTTCATCCGGAGAAGCCGCCTCATCAAAGCTGGGGCGACGGCCATTCGCCGTTCGTCCAAGGAGCGTAAACTGGGACACCAGCAGGACCGATCCCCCGATGTCGACCAACGAACGGTTCATCTTCCCCTGCGCATCTGAAAAGATCCTGAGCGTGCGGATCTTTTCAACCAGATAACGCCCGTCGGTCTCTCCATCGCCCTTCGCCACACCCAGCAAGACCAGGAGACCAAATTCGATCTGCCCCACGGTCTTGCCCTCAACATGAACCGACGCGCTCGTCACCCGCTGAATTACGGCCTTCATCTTATGATCGTCCCGGTCGAAGCTCAGCCAGAGTGCCTTCGAGCGTGAGCAGCTTTCGTTTCGTGGGCAAACCGCAAGAAAATCCACCCAGCGACATATCCTGCGCCACAATCCGATGGCAAGGAATCACGATCGGCATTGGATTCGCCCCCACCGCATTGCCGACGGCACGAGCATACTGGCGACCTCCGACACGGGCCGCCACCCACTGATAGGATCGAAGGCGTCCATAGGAAATGCGTCGAAGAGTCCGCCAGACCTTCTGCTGAAAACCTGTCCCGCGTGAGAGATCCAACGGCAAGTCGAAGGACTGGCGGGTTCCGGCCAGATAGCCGATCAGTTGCACCTGTGCCTCACGCAATCGTGGAGAAATCGGTCGAGCCAGGAGCTTCGCTGAAAGCAATCCCAACTCTGACAGCACAGCCTGCCGCGATGACTTTGGCAACACTATGGCATCGATCCCCTTCGCCGTTTCGGACAAGCCCATCCAGCCCCAGGGCGCGCGGAAGACACAGGCCGTGATCCGTGAGGGGGGCGGGATGAGGGATGCGGGTGGGGACAGTCGTCTGCCCATCGTTCAGGCCGCTCCTCGTTTGAGTTTTCGTCTGACCATTCCCCAGACCAGACCGAGTTCTTCGGACCGGAGTAAGGCATGGACACCCATATAACATCCCACACTCAATCCAATGGCCACAGCGAGCATGGCAGACTTTTCGATCCATTCACCTGGATGGGTCCAAATCTGCGCCGCCGCAACCCACGCGCAGACCACGCCCAAGGGAACGGATGCGGCCAGCACACGCAGCAACGATCGTCCCACAGAGCCCCATTCCACCCCGCCCAATCTTCGGTTCAGTACGGCAACCAAGATGCCTCCATTCACCATCGCCGCAAGGGCGGTGGCCAATGCCAGCCCTGCTGCACCCAGAGACGACATCAGCAGGAGTGAGAAGACAAGGTTGGCCGCAACGGCGATCCCCGCAGAAATGGCCGGCGTGCGTGTATCCTTCAGCGAATAAAACGCCGAGACAATGATACGGACGCCGCCGAAGGCCCAAAGGCCGACCGAATAGCAGAGCACCGCCAACGCGGTCTCGGTCGTATCGTGCGCCGTAAACGTTCCGTGTTCGAAGAAGAGATGGATAATCGGCTGACGCAACAAGATGAGGCCCACCATCGCAGGCAGGATGATAAAGAGAATCATGCGAAGGCCGAATCCGAACGTCTTCCGCAATTCATCCATTGCCCCGCGCGCAGCCTGCGCCGAGAGTGTCGGTAAAATGGCTGTGGCCAACGCCACACCAAAAATCCCGAGCGGAAACTGAATCAACCTCATCCCATAGAAAAGATAGGTCGGCCCTCCTGCAAAAAAAGAGGCGAGGATCGTGCTCACAGTGATGTTGATCTGCGTCACGGAGAGACCGAGGAGCGACGGTAGCATTAACTTGCCGATCCGCCGTACCCCGGGATGGCCCGGTGAGAACCGAAACCCGAACAACATGCCTCGTCGACGCAGACCTGGCAACTGCATGGCGAACTGCGCCACACCTCCCGCGACCACACCCAGCGCCACACCAAGGATCGGCTCCGACATCATCGGCGATACAAACAACGCGCAGCCGATGATGAAAACATTGAAGAACACCGGCGAGAAGGCCGGCGCCGCAAACACGCGCATGGAATTCAAGATCCCCATTGCCAGCGCAGCCAGACTGATAAAGATGAGATAGGGAAACATGACCCGTGTGAGAAGGGTTGTCGCACTCAGCTTTGCCGGATCGTCATGAAATCCCGGGGCCAGGAGCCAGACGATCCCGGGCGCGGCGAGAATCCCCACGATCGTGACACCGATCACAATCGTGAGCAACGTCGTGAAAACAGCGCTCGCCAATTCCCACGCGTCACGTTTTGATTTTTGAGTGTGATACTCCGTGAAGACCGGAATGAAGGCGGAAGACATCGACCCTTCCGCAAAGAGCTCACGGAGCAGGTTGGGAACACGATAGGCCACGAAGAAAGCATCGGCTGCAGGCGTTGCCCCAAAAAGATTCGCCAGTACCATGTCGCGGATGAAGCCGAGGATGCGGCTGGAGAAGGTAGCCGCGCCGATCACACCGGCCGCTTTGACCATCGAGTGCGTCTCATCTTGCGTATTCGTTGGGGCTGGGGTCACTACCATAGGATCGGACATGTATTGGGATTCTAGCGGAACGATGCTGGGCAGTCTATCAAGCCAGCGATTAGCCCACATGATTCAAGAAGGTTCGTCGCGAAAATGTGCAGACGCGAAGCGAGACGGGCACTCGGAGCCGTGAAGCGCTGAGGCCTACTCGTGCAGTATGTCGAAGGGCTGAATGGCGAGGCTGCCCATCGCAGCCGCGTATCGACGCTTACAGCAGGAGCGTCATGAATCATGCGGGCTAAGGTTCTTGGATCAATGTGTCAGGCAATTCGTTGGGGTTGTCGCGTGACTCGTCCGGACTGACTTGCGCAAGGAGGACGCCGCACTCAGCAATCGCCGTACAGATGGCAGCGGTCGCATGCCCGGTTCGAATCCCGACGATGATGCCGTTGACTAATCCCTCCCATGTGCCGGCGGGGACGCGATCGTTGATGCCTTTGTCTGCCAATATGTGCACGCGCCGCTCCAGCATTGAGACGAGAATCAGGATGCCCGTTCGGCCTTTCGTGTGCTGAAGCCCGTGCTTATAGAACGCCTGCTCGGCGCGCAAGGCCACTTTATGCGCCATGCGCTCACGCGACGTGACGAGGCGAACGACCATTGGGACCCTGCCAAACCATTGCCCGAGTCCATACGAGACCACCACCGTCAACAACAGCCAGCCGGCGTTGCCGGCGTGCCACCCCCACGGCAGCCAGTACATTTCTATGGTCAGGAGAAGGGCCAGCGCGAGCAGGGCAAGGATGAGTCCCATTCGATAACCGGCTTCGCGGTACAACGCCGAGGCCGGGACGATCATCGGCACAATCTCACCCTTCGTGACTCGTTCGGCTTCTTGAACTGCTCGCCTGATCTGTTCTTGTTCTGCGTCGGTGAAGGACTGCATCTACCAATCTCCTGAGGCGCCACCGCCGCCAAAATTACCACCGCCGCCGCTGAATCCACCCCCACTCCCACCGCCGCCAAATGAGCCACCGAATCCCCCACCCGGGCCCATCACGATCCCGTCCCCCCATCCTCCACCTTGGCCTCTGCCGCGATTCGCTTGTAAGAGTAGCCACAGTAAGACGGCTGTCACCCCGGCTGCGGCAAGCCCCAACACCACACTCGCGAACTGCGCGACGAGGAATGCCAGCAGGCTCCCAAGGAGCGCACGGGTGCGTCGGAGTCCGTGACTCAACACAATGCCGGCCAATGTTCCGACGACGACCCCGATGATCACATACTCAACCGCGGTCGGATCCTGACCGAAACGAGCGTGACCAAGCGGCGCCTCATCAGCCTTGTAGGTGCCTTCAATGGTACCGAGAATGGCATAGGCCCCGGCGGCAATGCCGCCAGGCAGATCTCCGCTTCGAAGCCGTGGCACGATTTCCTGGCGAATGATGTGGGCGGAACGGAAGTCTGTCAAGGCGCCTTCTAGACCATAGCCCACTTCGATACGGACTTTTCGCTCACGCAGAGCGAGCAGCAGCAATACGCCGTTCTCCGTTCCCTTCTGGCCGAGCTTCCAGGTCGTTGCGACGCGATGAGAAAATGATTCGAGCGGTTCGCCTTCGAGCGAGGGAAGAATCAGGACAGCGACTTGATTGCTAGTTTTCAACTCGTGGGCTTCAAGGTCATGGACAAGCGAGGCAGTGACATGAGCCGGCAGTGCCTGCGCAAGGTCCACGACACGCCCGGTGAGCAGGGGAACGTCGAGCGCAAACGAAAGAGAGGTGAAAGCTGAGGCTAAGAATAAGACGCAGACGAGGACGAAGCTGATTGTTTGCTTTCGAACTCTGCCCCTCAACCTTGATCTAGCAGGCTGTGAAAAAGTTCTGCCGGCAAACCAAAGCTCCACTGGTCCTCACATCCACGATAACGGAAGATCGGTGCGTAGGATGCTCAAAAAGTCCGTCCAGCAAGGCCGCAGCGAACGACCAGAGAAATCCTTCCAAGCTTGCTTGTGTATGGTGCCCCCAAGATGGCCCGGATGAGTCCCTTACTGCGCGCGTCCAACGAGGGTCTTCTGAGACCGCGCGTTGCGCGAACAAGGGGGACTCACCGGGCCATCCCTCTCTGCTGGCGGACTTTTTCAGCATCCTGCTAAAATTTCACCTCTGGCGGCCTCGCCACAGCCTTTTCATCTGCCACAGTAAAGTTCGGCTTCTCTTCCATATGGAGGAGGAACTTGGCCGTCAGGTTCGTAGGGAAGTAGCGGACGCCTTTGTTGTATTCCGCCACTTTTTCGATGTAGCGCTTACGCGCGACGGCAATGCGATTTTCTGTCCCTTCGAGTTGACTTTGGAGATCACGAAAGCTCTGATCGGCTTTCAGATTTGGATAATTCTCTGCAATAGCGATGAGGCGCCCTAACGCCGAGGTGAGGCCGGCCTGCGCCTTTTGGAATTGCTCGAAGGCGGCTGGATCTTTTAACGTGTCAGGTGTCACTTGAATCCCGGTAGCCTGCGCTCGGGCCTGCACTACCCCTTCAAGCGTCTCCTTCTCATGCGCGGCATAGCCCTTGACCGTGGCAACGAGGTTTGGAATCAGATCGGCCCTCCGCTGGTACTGATTGACCACTTCACTCCAGGCGGCTTTGGTGTCTTCGTCTAACCCCTGGAGATCGTTGTAGCCGCACCCCGAGAGTCCGAAGAGCAACATTGTGATCGCAATAATGCTGGATAGAGACATGCGACGGCTCATAGCTATTCTCCTCCTCACCCGCGCTAGCCTATAGCGCAGGGCGTCGCTCATGCTATCATGAGAAAAACCATTATGATATGGAGGCAAAGCCCCCTGATGTCGCTTGAACCCTCTTCACATTTGCCCGGCGGATTTCAGATCACACATCGTACCCTCGGCATCTACCAGGGAAGTGCGATTGAGCTGGCATTTTGGCATCCTTCATCCGGAATGCCGGAATATGGACTATGCCGATTCGCCACACAGGAGAAGGCTGAATCGTATCGTACCTATCTTTGCTCCCCTGCCTGCCCCGAACCACTTGACGAGAAGGATCTCACCATTGAATCCTATGACCTTGCCGCACACGAGGAATTGCTCAACAACCATCCGCTTTATTCTGCCTGGGAAACTCCGCTCTAGCAGAATGCTCCAAAAGTCCGCCAGCGGCGTTCTCACCTCAAAAGCATCCTCAACGTAGCTCACTCGGAGAACAAGCTGTCTTGGCAGCTTGGGGTGGGCGGGTGAGAAATGATACGCCTCCGGTGCTTTCATCGGCTGCGGCCTTGCTGAACGGACTTTTTGAGCATCCTATAAATCACGGCGAATTCTTCGCTGTTGATGGTGGTATGGGAGTGCGAGGGGTTCGCCAGCCTGTTCAGGCGGTGACACCAGCGTTGCGTGAGGATTTGTCTGGCTGATTCAGCGTCTGGGCTTGGATGAAAGCAAGCAGGCGTTTGTTTTCTTGGGCGGCTCGAAGGAACTTGAAGGCGATGCCGCGAGCGTTCACAGAACGGACCATCGCGGCCACTTCAAGAGGAGGTTCACCTTCACCAAGCGACAATTGCAAATAGAAAATGTCGTCCCTATGGACCTGGGTCTCGCTCTTGATGATACAGCCGCCCATTGAGAGATCGAGCACCATACCCTCACCGCGAACCTTGCCTCCGGAGAATGAAAGATAGAATCGTACGGGAATCCTGAGGTGTTCACGGCGATCGATCGGATGCGTGGAATGGTCCAGCCAAAGATGAGCCGCCAGAAATCGGTAACTGCACGACGGACAATGGAAGGGCGCCACGAAGAGGAAGGAGGCAAGATGCTCGCGTGGCGATTGCGGGTAAGACCGCAAGAGGCCGGTTTTCTGGCACCGCGGGCAGCTCAGGATACGGCTCATATCATCTGTTCCTTCCCATGTCCATGACGGACGCGCTGCCTCACAGGGACAACAAGGCAAGACTCATTTATCGAAACATCGGTGGGCTCGACACCCGTGGAGTGATCCGCCTGACTTGCGGCTCGAACTGATCGGGCGCATTTGTCAAGGCGATAATAGGCTCAAGCGCCATGACACAATTTCGTCCGGCTTCCTTGGCCGCATAGAGCGCCTTGTCCGCTTGATCGATCAGCTCCAAAGGCGTCCGCGCGCCTAATGCCGTAGATGAAATACCGCAACTCACTGTGATCGCCAATCCGGATGCCGCTCGCACCCTCACCCCAGCCTCGGTTTCAACACGAATCCGAAGACGCTCCCCCAAATCAGCAGCTTCAGTCCGCTTGGTATGCGGAAACATCAAACAGAACTCCTCTCCCCCATAGCGACCGATGGTGTCCATCAACCGCAGCCCGGCGCTCAGGCAGCCGGCTACCGCTTGGATGGCTTGATCCCCCACCGCATGTCCAAATTGATCGTTGACGCGTTTAAAATGGTCGATGTCTACCATCAGACAACACAGTTCGGTATCATGTTTCCGACTTTCGGCAAACGCTGTCTCAAATTTTATGTAAAAAGCGCGGCGGTTGAAGCATCCCGTGAGCGGATCTCGAGATGCGAGCCGCTCCAGCGCGTCATTTTGCCGCAAGATTTCCGCTTGCGCGACTTCAAGATCTGCTACGGTTCGTACCAAATCCGCATTCGTTTGTGTCAGTCGTTCGTTCGCGCCCTGGAGTTCTGCCGTTCGCTCCTCGACCTGTCTGTTCAATTCATCTAGTTGTCCTGCCGCCTCATGCGCGAGATCCCATTTTCGGCAGAGTGCGGTGGCAAGCTGCAACACTTCAATGCTATTAAATGGTTTCTGGAGGATCAACAACTTGTCGCTTTGGCCAATTCGTTTTGCGATCTCCTCCCACGGGCGGTCTGAGAATGCCGTGCAGATGACTACCTGAAGCTCTGCATCCACTTCCCAGAGGCGTTCGATAGTTTCCAAACCGTCCCACATGGGAGGCACTCTCATATCAACGAACGCCACCGCATAAGGGCGACCCTCCTCGCGAGCCTGCCGGGCTAGCACCAGCGCCGCTCCTCCTTGATCAACACAATCAACCTGGTACGGGTCGAGATGCGTGACGTGAGACGATTCACCAAACATAGCGGACCGCGCCAGCGACATGGCGCCAGGCTCAATCTGGGGCTGAAGGATTTTGAGAAAGTCATCATGAATGACCTTACTGTCATCGACGATCAAAATACGTCGATTGGGCTGTTCAAATCTCATTGTTGAACTGCTCTTCATCTTTTCTTATGCTCTGTCGATGCCATCTATGCGGCCTTCGCCGGAATGGTTCTGGCAATCTCTTCCTGTACTATAGACAGCCCCATCGCTTTCATCACGCAAATCTGTGATTTCCAGCGTGCCCCCGACGCAGGCGATCGGTTCATCAGTTCCAATATGAATCGAAAGCCATCATCCACCCTCGCTTGCAGAATGTTGTTCACCTCGCCGTACGTCTTGGCTCGGAACGAAGGATGTCGAAGGGTAGCGAAAAGGAAGGTCAGCTGCTTGTCAAACTTGGCGTGATGCTAGCGAGCGAGAGCCCGAGGCGTACTGCTTAGGCCGTTGAGGGTTTGAGCGATGCGAGAATGAAGCCTAGAGCAAGGCGCGTCGCGCCGGGGTGGGTGAGTGAGAATTGCCGCGTTTTCCAACATCTTGCTAAGCGCTTTTGAAGCGGGTGATCTTGGCAAATACGATTGCAGCGAAAGGAAGAGCCAGCCCCAGAATTAACTGCGCGATGAGGAGCGAGCCGAGCTGGCTGTAGTCGGCAGGGGTTTGGACAACGCCCGATGCTTGATCTCGGACTTCCCGGCTGACCACATAGATGTCGTTCATGTATTTGGTGCCGAGCTGACTCAAGGACAGGGCGAGATTCGTAAATGACGCCATCACGGCGAAGAAGGTGGCTTTCAAATTCGCGGGCGCGCTATTCGCAATCCAGGCCAGCATCGGAATCATAGAGATCTGTCCGAGTGGCGATTCCAGCGCCGTGTCGATCAAAGCAATGAACCGCGCATCGACGATCCCACCGGTGATTCTGGCTGTCCATTCGTGCAATCCGTAGAACATGCTCACGATCGGGAGGGTCAGAATGGTTCCGATCACAGTGAGAAACCCGATGACATAGGCAATCGACCGTTCGGCCATGAAACGGCGAAAGGTGAACATTCCCACCAAGGTCAAGGTGCTGCCGATCAGCGAGAGGATCGAGAGAAACTGCTGATCGAACTTCAGATGGTCGATCATCCACCAGGTCGTCCCTGGCCCGGTCCCTGGAATGGCTCGAAAGAGAAAGACCACGACCGCCGTCCCAACCAGGGTGAATTGTTTGTCTGGCTCCAGCTCTCGCATCAGCCGAGCCATCAAGAACAAGACGATGGCCATCGAGCCGACAAAGACAATCTCCTCGCTATAGGAGAACCCGCCGAATCCGACCGTGAGCGTGAACAGGACAAAGGCGAGGCTTCCACCCAGAATCCACCAATTCGGCTTCGTCGGGGCATGTGTGTCGTCACGCACATTCACGACGTGCTCAACGTGATCGGGAGAGAAGCCTTGCCGGAGCAGAGCGCTTCTCTGTTGTCGCCTAAGAATCCACGCCAACCCGACGCCGAGGACTGAGATAAAAGGGATGACGAGCGCCATGAGATACACCTGCTGATAGAGCCGAACGATCTCT
>JBBRRN010000074.1:0-10827 GCA_038200685.1 Nitrospirales bacterium | reverse complement strand
GAACGAAGCTAATCTCTCGAGTGATTTTTAGGATAACAGCATGAATCCGCTCACAAGCAACGCGATTCGAATCGTAATAGTAGCTGGAATTGCCCTACTCTTGTTCGCCAAATTTCTTACGCCTTGGCTTATCGAACAGGCCTATTATGGGAAGAGCTTCGAGATCGTGAATGCGCTTATCAGAGGTCAGGTCAGCCACCCTGTGAGCTTTTATCAGGGTGAGTGGGACACACTCGCTAGGCCATTTCTTTGGGCGTACGCGATCTGGGGGCTGCTGGCGGTCGTCTTGTTCGACGTGATGATAAGGCCAACGTTCTTTAACAAGTTTGTAGGAGAAGCCACTCCAGGTGCGTTGGGTGCTATTCGCATACTCGTTTGCGGCATTCTGTTTCTGAATCTTTGCTGGGAAGATCTTCCCAGTTCGGTTCTTGTACCTCCAGATCTGCGCGAGACCAGTGGTGCATTGCAGTTGTTCTACGTTCTGCCTTTCTTCAGGGAATTTGTTGAAAGTCAACTGGCTCTTCGTATCGCGCAATGGCTCACGTTGGGACTCCTACTCTGCGGTGCGGCAGGCTGGAAAACACGCTACGTTCTTCCCCTGGCTGCGATCGGCTGGTTCGTGCTAGGCGGTATTATTCGACAATCTCTCTGGGTCTTCCATCAAGGGATCACCCCCTGGTACGTCCTCGTCGCTCTGGCATTTCTGCCATGTGGCAACGGGGTATCGGTAGACAGGTTGCTAAAAGTCGCAAGGGGACAAGCTCCAGAATCACAAGATCCGACCCCTACCTATGGGTTTGCTCGATATGTGTGCTGGGTGATTGTGGCAATTGTCTATACCGACGCGGGATTGTCGAAGCTTCTGCATGGCGGCCTACTATGGTGGAGCCCACCCCAGATCCAGACAATCCTCTACGATGACACGCTCAATCCTAGCGACTTTGGGTGGACATTCTCAATGATGTTGCCGCAGTGGGACATTGTATTTTCAGCATTAGGGCTGACAGCCTTCGTGGGAGAGATTTTTTACGGTTTGGTTCTTTTCTTTGGCTGGGCTCGCCTAGTGTTTCCTCTCTTGATGGTGTTGATGCATGTAGGAATTTTCTTTTTTCAGAACATTCTGTTTTTGGATCTCATCCTGGTACAGCTTGTATTTGTTGACTGGGCATGGGTCCGCAAAGTTATGGCGAAGCAAGTGTTGAGTCGTCGAGAGTCGATAGAGTTCTTGTACGATGGCCAATGCCCGCTTTGCCGTCGAACCGTTCGTATTTTTAGAGTTCTTGATCTCTTCGAGCAGCTCCGTTACACTGACTTCCGCCAGATTAACCTGGAAGCCTATAACCGCCAATACAATCTCAACCTGACTCTCGCTGACATGGACCGTGAAATGTATGTATTGGATCGTGGACGACCCTATGTCGGGTTCTACGCGTACCGTCTTATGGGATTACGGATTCCGACCTTGTGGCCTATCGTACCATGGCTGTTCATCCCTGGAATTACGCATATAGGCGTTGCGGTCTATCGGTATATCGCAAGAGAGCGCCTGAAATTGCTCCGTTGCGATGATGCGTGCGCAGTTCAGATTAATGATCAGATTCTCACAAGCGACCGTGCGCACCTTATCTTCCAGCCCGCCAAGCCGGTCGTGATGATGTTGAGCGCTGGAGTGATCCTTTTTAGCTCGTTAGTGTATGGGATCGAGTATTTTCCGATTACTGCCTTTGGAATGTATTCTGAACGATTGGAATCAGGGGCAATCACGTACTATAAAGTGCGGGTCCGCGATACCGCTGAGATTATTCAGATGGCGCACCTCGAGGAGACGATACCGGCCTTGGGCCATGGCCGCTTTCGTTTCCGACTGAAATGGTGCTTTGATGATGCTACACTTGCATTGTGCAAAAAACTTTTCTTAGCGGTTGGTGAAGCCTATAATAAAAATGCGTTGCCGGAGCGACAGGTAGCAGGCTTTCAGGTAGAGAGATGGGTTTGGGATTTCCATAATGCTCCCAAGGATCCTCACTATGGCCGTATGGAAAATCGCGTAGCTGTTGATCTTGTGCGCAAAACCTTCATCGTCCTGCATCCTTCTTCTGTAGTTAACTGATTGGGGGGCGAACTCTCTCAGGTCACTGTCACAAAACCTGCTGTAGCTGTGTAGCCTGACGTGTGGTTCTCATGCACACAATGGAATGATCGGTTGGATGCACGCGAGGCTCTTCCTGTCGGTGCAGTGCATCACGAAACACCTTCGTTGGTGGACATCATTCAATTCGACAGTAGAATGGGTCTGTGACCATCCTCAGATTTTACGGACAACTCCATGAAAGGGAAAAAGTTCTGAAATCGGAGGTGACCATGCCATGATGAACCCGATGTCGGTATCCCGAGGTCTTTAAATGGAGGCGGTGGGGTCGGTATGTGAGTCCGCCCACCCGGTGACTCAGGACCTGGAGATTCAGGGCAACGTGTTATATTGCTTGACGCTCTCAGCACCGGCAGGCCGAGGCCCACGGCACCACGCGGGCTATTCAGCGCACCAAGGCCTAGGAATTTGCGCGTCTCCGTGGTCATGATGAGTCTTATTCATCTCATATATCTTTGGGCAACAACAGAAACGATACCGCTGCGCCATCTTCCACGAGCTGTCTAGTAGAGAGGTAACCCCCGCGTGAATTGGGGAGAAAACATGACGATCCCTGAACGCGGCTGCACACGTCTTGAACAATCTGTTCTGAGTCTGACAGGCCTTCCCTATGTGATTTCGCAGTGCTTCACGAAGCCGGATAAGAATTTGTATCTGACGCGTGTTTGGTATCACGGGCTATTAAGGGGGAAGAATCATGATTAGGCGTATCTTGGGAAAGTTGAAGAAAGGTGTTCATCGAAAGATTGCAGACTATGTTTGGGATCGTTTGATGGAACCAGAGTCGCCGCGCAATGGGAGAAAGCCTTTTGATGCGGAAGAACTCAAGCTCGTCAGAGAGGCCCTTCGGTCGCAGCATCTATGTTGTATCGATGGGAAGATGGTCCTAGCTTTCGAAAGGGAATTTGCCGTTACCTATGATGTTCCCTATGCCGTTGCCTCGACGTCAGGAACAGCTGCCATTCACGTTGCAATGGGAGCCCTTGATCTCAATCCGGGATCCGAAGTCATCACCGCTCCCATCACCGATCTGGGGTCGATTGTTCCTATCATATCTCAGAATTGCATTCCGGTCTTTGCGGACATTGATGAGACCTACAATATGGACCCTGAGGACGTGGAGCGCAAAATTACTCCGCAAACGAAAGCCATTCTTGTCGTTCATTTGTTTGGGAACCCTTGCAACATGGATGCAATGGTCGATATCGCCAAACGCCATCGTCTCCCATTAATTGAAGATTCCTGTCAAGCACATCTGACGGAATACAAAGGGCGCTATACCGGCACGATCGGTGACATCGGCTGTTTCAGCTTCCAGCACTCCAAGCATATGACAACGGGCGATGGAGGAATGACTATTACCTCGAATAAAAAGTATTACGAGAGAATGAAACTCTTTGCAGACAAGGGGTATGCAAGGAAGGGCTATGGGAGCCGGGCGTATCTCTTCCACGCTCCCAACTATCGAATGACGGAACTGGTGGGGGCGGTAGGATTAGCGCAATTGAAGAAAGTAAAAGGCGTTGTGGCGAAACGGCATGAGCTGGGAACGCACATGAGTAAGCTGCTATCTGCAATTCCAGGCATCGTGCCGGCCCCGAGCACGCCAGGCGGAAAACACCCCTATTGGATGTACCCAATCGGCGTGCAGGGAGTTGACATCAATCGTCTAGCCGATGAGTTGAGAAAGAAGAAGGTTCACACACTTCCTGGCTACACCGGAAAACCGATCTATTTGTGTTCAGAATCGTTGTCGGCTAAGAAAACCTATGGCGATTCTCAGTGGCCGTTTAGTGGTCCATGGGTTACGAAGAACTATGAGTACAAAGAAGGCCTTTGCCCTCGCGCAGAAAAGACCCTCGGAGAGCTCCTGGTATTGCCATGGGACGAAAGCTGGACGAGGGGAGATGTCGAACGGGTTGCAGGCATCCTCGGTACCACGTTCAAAAGTTTGACGACTAGTCGTCCGGCACGCACTGTTTCACAAACGCCCCGCGCAACGGCGGAAGTTCCTTCGACATCGCAGAACAAGAAGCTTCGTATCGGCATCGTTGGATGCGGGCAAATGGGGCGGTGGCATTTCGACGCCTATCGGAAAAATTCCCAAGTAGATTTTGTCGCCTTCGTTGACACTAACTTAGAAAGTGCGGAGCGATTTGCCGCCGAAGGGACAGGGAAGGCGTATGCCTCGACGAAGGACATGATTGCGAATGAACGCCTTGATGGTGTCAGCGTGTGCACGATTCCCTCGACGCATCGCGACATCGTTATCGATTTGTTGGAAGCGGGAATTCATGTACTATGCGAAAAACCACTTGCTATCTCCGTCGATGAGGCCAAAGACATGACGGCGAAGGCTACGGAAAAGAATTTGTTGCTGCTGCCGGCGTTCAAGTTTCGGTACTTCGATGAGGTTCAGAAGGCCAAGGAAATTCTTCGTAGCGGGGGGCTCGGCAAGATCGCAAACTTTCGCCTTATGTTCGGTGGATCTATCGAAATGGCCGGAACGTGGTTTGCCCAAAAGCATCTGTCAGGTGGCGGTATTCTCATGGACAACGGGCCTCACGCGATCGACTTAATCCGCTATCTCTTCGGTGAGATTACTGCCGTGTCCGCTGTCGTCTCTAATTTGCAGGACATTCCTGTCGAGGATACGGGACGATTGAACTTTACCTTAGCCAATGGAGTTACGGGTACAGCGGAAATGAGCTGGTCTCTCCCGATTCCCTCAACGACCTATCTCGAGATATACGGTGAAAATGGGGCCGCCTTGTTGGACTTCCAGGGGATTAGATATAAGTTTAAAGACTGGAATGAGTGGAAGGTCATTCCTAACGGTCTGAATGCCAAAGGGGCCTTTGCTCGTCAAATGGATCACTTTGTCAACTCCATCGTTTCCAAGAATCCATCGATAGTCTGTAACGCAGATGGGGCGAAGGCGCAGATCGTCATAGAGGCAGCCTATGCGTCTGTCGAACAATGCAAAACGGTGTTTCTATAAGGAGAAACTCGTCGGTGGATATGGCTCAGGAGTAGATTGAGATGGAGAGGAATTGACTATGTCTGTCACAAAGAATCAGGCGGCAGCAAAAGCGATCCAGTGGATCAAAAACCATAGGGTACCGGGAAGCGGCATTCTTACGCACCACAAGCATACGGTGGCTTCTCAAGAGGTCACCGGGTATATCATTGAAACGCTCTTTCATGTGGGAGAGAAAGAACTCGCGAAGGATCTGGCGCGATGGGAGGCGTCAGTGCAGCGAGAGGATGGGGCTTTCGCCGCGCCGGATGGCATCCCGTATACATTCGATACGGCTCAGGTGATCAGAGGATTTTTGGCTGTGATCGATGAGATGCCCCAGCTGGAGGAAAATTTACGGAGGGCCTGTGATTACGTCGCCGGCCAGATTACCGCGGATGGGAGAGTCACTACGCCATCATATGCGATGTGGCAGGTATCGGCAGGCAATCAATTTTCTTCCTACACAGATCTCTACGTGTTGCCGCCTCTGTTGACTGCGGCAAAGAGGTTGTCTGAACCGAAGTATAAAGAAGCCGCGTTGAGGGCCCTGGAATCCTTTAAGCGAAAGGCCGATCTTGTTGAGTTTAAGCCGACTATCGGGACGCTATCCCATATCTTCGGCTACATGATGGAAGCACTAGCCGACCTTGGAGAAGCGGATCTGGCAAGGAAGGGGTTGCGCCAAGCGGCAGCCATTCAGAAGAGCAACGGCGCGATTCCAGCCTATCCGGGAGTGGAGTGGGTCTGTTCCCCCGGCATGGCGCAGTTAGCACTGGCCTGGTACAAGCTTGGCGAGCCGGAGTCGGCCGATCGGGCGGTGGCCTACCTGGAAAGCATACAAAATCCCAGCGGGGGCTTTTATGGCAGCTATGGGGCCGGTGCCGAGTATTTGCCCAAGGAAGAAATTAGTTGGGCCGTGAAGTTCTTCCTCGATTGTTTCATCGTCACAAAAAGACTATAACCCCATTTCCGTAGGAATGAGGAAATACCATCATGGCCGACAAATGGAATTTGACCCAGAATCAATGGTCGGACGTTCTCACGAATGAGGCAAGCCCCGAGACGGTCGCGAAGAACTTGCTCAAGGGTGACTATCTTCCCTGGAATGACATTCTGCTCCAGCAGAGCGCCAAATCCGATACCACGTTAGACATGGGTAGCGGAAGAGGGGAGAACTCAGCCATGCTGGCTAAACAGGGAAGGCGAACCACTCTTCTCGATTGGTCGCAGGACAACATCGACTATAGCAAGAAACTGTTTCAGCTCATGGCCATCGATGGAGAGTTTTGTCGTACGGACATGACGAAGCCGCTACCGTTTGAGGATAAGACCTTCGACATGGTCTTCAGCTGCGGAGTCTTCGAATATTTCACGAGGGAGACTATTCAAGAGATTCTCAAAGAGGCATTCCGTGTATCGCGGAAGCGGATTATTATCATGGTCCCGAACTCACTCTCCATTCCGTATCGACTGGGCATGGGTTACATGAAGGCGACTGGCCGGTGGCACTGGGGCGGTGAAGTGCCATCCTCTACGCTCAAACCCTATTTCCAGAGCATTCCCAATACCAAGGTGAGAGAGTTTTCTGTTGGGACGAGGCATTCCCTTGATTTCTTGACCATGCCGGGAGGAAGGACAATCAAGAAGCTGTGCACGCGGCTTCTCAATTTGAAAGATCATTCCAACCCTTCCTTCCTTCGCCAAGGGTACTTGCTCATCACGATTGCAGAGAAAGCGGGTTGACGAGAATGAGAGTCTGCGTCTTTTCTTCTCGGTTGGATCGGGAGATCTTGGAGAATAATACTTGGCTCGCGAATGCCCATCCTTCTCTTAAATCAGCGAAGAAAGAAGACATATATTTTACAAGTTATCGTTTGCCTGGCACTGTACAGGAGACGGGGAATGTGTATTTTCCCTGGGGGCAGAACAGTTTTCGGATGGCGCTGTGTCGAGGTATATTTCGCCTCGTTGACCAGGTTCGGTGGGTTCCTTCAATCATAGCTTGGATTCCGTTGAAACTGTGTCAAAAGGAATTCGCTGAAATTATTCTGGCGTGCGACCCTGATGTTGTCGTCCTTTCAGATATTCGGTGGGGCAGGCAATTTGCCAGAGTGCTTCGGGAAAGCTTTCCTGACTGGATTTGTCTAACCGAAGCAGAGCAAATCTTCGACCTTCCTTGTTTGAGGAGACCATACGATCCGTCCGTAAAGGTGAGCATCGTCCTCCCTACCTACAATGGCTCCAAATACATTCGGCGATCCATAGAAAGCTGTTTGCAACAAACGCATGCCAATATCGAACTATTGGTCGTCGATGATGGATCACGTGACGACATCGGCTCAATCGTCAAGGGATACCTTGATCCTCGGATCCGATACATCAGGCACCCGAAGAATCTCGGCATCGCGCAAGCATTAAATAGTGGCTTTGATGGTGCCGGAGGCGCCTATTTAACCTGGACGTCAGATGATAACTACTATACGGAGAACGCCATAGAGGAGATGGTTCGGTTCCTTCAGGCCTATCCGCAAGCCGACTTTGTATATGCCGAAAATTATGTCGTGGATGAAGGCAACACGACATGGAGGGGCGGAACGGTCAGGAGAAACGAACCGGCGGAGTCACTCTCCATTGCCAACTTTGTGGGCGCCTGTTTTCTTTACACTCGAAAGATCTATGAGACTATTGGACGATACAACCCAAAGACTTTTCTGGCGGAGGATTATGATTATTGGGTTCGCGTGTCAAAGCAATTTAGAATGCAGCGATTGTTTAGACGCCTCTATTACTACAGATTCCACAAGAATTCTTTGACCTCAAAGTTTACCGCCGAGGAAGTCAGGGATAAAATGAAGCTAGTAAAAGAGATAAATGCCATCCCATGACCTGGAAATTGGTTTTCCTACCCACTGAGTTGCATCGGATTTTTGCGATCACCCGCTTCGGATAGTTAATCATGCACGACAGCGAGACATGAAAATGCGCGTCCTTTTTGTTACCAAGACTTGGTCTCGTGGGGGGGCGGAAAAACATATCGTGGACTTAATTTCAAGGCTTGATGCGTCTTGTGCGGAGTGCATTGTCTTATGTATGGAATCCGATATGTACTCTGAGTTTCTGAAGGATCACCAGAATGTCAAGGTATGGAAGTTTGCCGGCGAAGCCCCGGGCTGGTTTCTCCCATATTGGTCTCTGTTCAGGAAATACCATCCTGATACAGTTCTCTTCGTAAATGGTTGGTTGGGATTGTTCCCTTGGTATGCCTATCTCGCAGCGAGACTCTGTGGCGCGAAGCGAGTATTGGCAATTGAACAATTGATCGCGGACTCACCTGAGAAAGTGATGGGAACAGGTTTGTGGAACGCGTTACGTCGGCTGATAGGATACCATGCGAGGGCTATGTGGGGAATACGGCTGGCCGGACTTGTCAGCCATAAAACGATTGCCGTGAGTAACGCAGTCAGAGACACGTTGATCCAGGAATATGGTTATCCAATTACAAGGACCGTCACTATACATAATGCTGTCGATCTTCAGCGGTATTCGCGTTCGGCACACTGCAGGTCTGTTGGAAAGAAAGCTGAGCTGGGGTTGCTGGATTCCGATCCACTAGTCCTGTGTATTTCGAATCTCAACGCACAGAAACGAATTGACGTATTGCTGGACTCATTTCGCATAGTTTCCAAAAATCATCCGAGAGCGAGATGTGTAATTCTGGGCTCCGGACCGTTGGAGTCCGAACTGAGAAGAAAAACTGCAGGGCTTGGTTTAGTGGGCAATGTGATATTTGCAGGTCATGTAGGTGATGTGCGACCTTTCTTAGAGGTGGCAGATCTATTTATTCTATCATCTGACAAGGAGGGTTTACCACTGTCTCTAGGTGAGGCAATGGCCTACAGCATTCCCTGTATTGCAACAGATGTCGGCGGCAATAAAGAGATTGTCTCGCACGGGCAAACTGGCTTACTGGTCAAGCCGAGATCACCTGAGCAACTTGCGGAGGCCATCGAATATCTTCTTGCTCATCCAGAGGAACGCTGCCGCATGGGGGCCAATTCGCTACGCCGTGTACAGGAGCATTTCAATATTGAAGATTCGATGAGACGACTCAAGCGTGTATTGCTTGGAGAGACGTTGTCGGATCTTGGGAATCCCGGCAACTGAATTGAGCGATGAATTGCAATGAAAATCATTCATGTTAGTCCCATGTATTTTCCGGTTTTGGGAGGGGCTGAGCTGCATCTGAAGGAAGTAAGTGAGGGACTCGCTGCGCGGGGACACGAAGTGACAGTTCTCACGACTAATATCCGAAATTCGTGGGATCTTTGGGATGCCAGGCCAGCCAATTTGCCAGAAGAAGAGTCGATCAACGGGGTGAAAATTGTCCGGCTGCAACCAGATGGGGGGGCATTGGGGAAACTGATTCGACTATGCTGGAACATGCCTGGTGGGTATCGTGGTTTTAACTGGCTTCTATCTCCTTCAGGCGCAGACCTGTTCCTGAAGGGGCCGCGTACGTTCGGCGTAATTCCCTATCTGCTGAGTTACAATGCCGATGTGGTCGCGAGTATGAATTGGTACTGGCCGCTGGGGCATTACTGCCATCTTGCAAGGCGGCTCAAGCCCTATAAGCTTGTGGGTATACCGTTGTTTCACACGGCAGAAGATTGGTGTTTGCGCGACATATACCGACAGATGCTTAGCAGCTGCGATGCAATTGTTACGAATACTGAGTACGAAGCTGACTTTTCCCGCCGCAGTAATGCGAGGAATGTCCATGCGGTGGGTGTGGGAATTCATCCCGATGCATTCGAGAAGAGGGACGGACGTGCTCTGAGAGCAGCATATCATATGGGTCATTATCCGGTTGTTGGGTTTGTCGGAAGACCAGCGGCAAACAAGGGGATTACAACTGTTATTGCGGCTATGAAGCAAGTGTGGAAAACGAATAGCGAGGTGCGGCTTCTGATCGCTGGTGCAGTGCCACCGCCTTCGTCGCTGGAAGGCCTTCAACTTCATGAATTGATGACCTTGGAGAGAGGTCGAGTGATTCGAATATGCGACTTCACAGATGCAGATAAAGCATCGATATTTGATGCGGTTGATGTGTTTGTTCTTCCTTCGGTTAGTGAATCGTTTGGCATTGCCTACCTTGAGGCCTGGATGTGCGGGAAGCCTGTCATCGGGGCAGATATTGGCCCAACGAGAGATGTCATTCACGAGGGCGTCGATGGGCTCCTTGTTAAGCCGAATGACTCCACCACCCTTGCTGAAAAGATCATCGCGTTGCTCTCCGACCCTCTGAGGCGAGAACAGATGGGACAGAGTGGGAAAAAGAAAACTCTCGCACGATTCACATGGAACCGGATCATCGACAAGATGGAATACGTGTATCGTGATGTAGTCGAAGGGACGAAGAAGCCTCGTCCATAGGGAGCGATTATGTGCGATGAGAAATCTTGGGTGAAGCTGGGGGTGTGGGTAGGCGCGCTAATATTATTAATAATGGGTACAGTTCATGGCGTCGAGGCCGAAACTGTGGCGGTAGATTTCGCCGTTATCAAGGGACCGGCCACGCATCGTGCGAGCGGATTCTTGCATAGTATCTCTGCGGAACAGCCAGACGATCAACTTGTGCGGCAGCTAAAGCCGAGAT
>JBBRRN010000073.1:0-10856 GCA_038200685.1 Nitrospirales bacterium | reverse complement strand
GTTCTCGTTCGCATCGTAGAGGTTACGCACACCATGGCGGATGGCGGTTTCCGGAACTAACTGCATGAGTCCTACTGCTCCCGCTTTCGAGATCACGATCGGATTGAAGTAAGACTCGGCTTTCATGACCGCAAGAAGCAAGGCCGGTTGAACGTGGTGCTGCTGAGCTGCACGGATGACGGCCTGCTCAAGCTCTAGATTCGCCACACCACTGTGATATCGGGCCTTAGGTGAATGGCTGCGACAGGTGGGCTTATCGGGACATTCGTGGGGCTGACCAGCTTCGCGGGGTCGACGTATTCATAGGTCTGCGCATCGGCGAGGACAAAGAGCCCAAATTGCCGTCAGCGTCAGAATTACGCAGGCGGTATATCTGGCTGACCCCTTATGGCTCAATGTTCGGTGGCCTAAGCCGTTATGATTAGGTTCGGTGTGATATTCGGCCCTGTTCATTTTCGTTTCTTCCCCGTGCCAAAACCGGTGTAGCCCTGCGGCACGTCTTTTATGTTGCTGGGGGGGCCTGCCCTGTGAGGCTCTAGATACATGTTCTACGCCGTTAATCCTGGAGGGTTAAATGCTTGCTTATATAAACATTACAATGATTTGTAATTGCCCATGCCAAGTTTTTCGCATAGAGATTTGGGTGAGGGTTTCCCTTGTTTTGGCCCTCCTCACCGCACTTTGTGGTTCATGTGAGAGAGGGAAGAGGCCGCAATTTCTCTTGGGTCAGACTCATCGAACGAGGGGTCCTCTCGCGTGCCGAAGGAGACTGTGGTAGTCTGGATTCTCCCACTTCCTTTGACTGGAAGGAGTCGATTGCTGTGGTAAAACTTCGATACTGCGAGCGAGTTCATACACAGTTTCCCGTTGTGTTTGCTGGGGAGGCTTATGTGGGGGAAGGGACTGTGCTTAATCTATCTGTCCCAGGCTGCGCCATCCACAGCCGAAAGCCCGTACAGCCGGGTTCCTATCTTGAGATGAGAATGCTTGTGCCTGATATCAGACCTCCACTCCGGGTTGGATTAGCCAAGGTCCGTTGGTGTGAGGGGCGTCGTTTTGGTGTAGAATTTATTCAAATGCCCGGTCAAGACCAAGTTCGCTTGGGTCGTCTCGTCAAAAATGAGATCCCTCCCGCAATGGTATCTCGGTCCAGCGTGTAGCAAGGGATACATTTCTGGTAACAGCCACACCGGCCAGTGAGGGGCAACACGTATGACAAGAGGTCTTGTACTCATCATGGTATTGTTCCTGGCAGGCTGCGCTCAGTCCTATACCGTATTCCATAGCCAGACGGGCAACCCGATTATATTGGCTCGGCGAGCATATTCCTACGAAGCTTGCCTCTCTACGATGCGGGAGGAAGCAGCTCGACTTGGAGTCTCGCTGAGCACGGTGCACGTGAGAGGTTCTTGGCAGGGTCGATCCCTTCTCTGGCCCTTCGAGCCAGGGTATGCCTGCGAAGGGGCAATCGGTCCCGAACGTCTTCCAAGCGGAGTCAATCCACACGGTCGTCCTCTATAAGGGTAGGCACCGCTCACTTCTTACTTTTTTTTGACGCCTCACCGTATGACAACATTGGACGATCGAAGAAAAGCCGAAGAGGCTCGCCGTGGGGCTGAGCGCTCCGCGCAGGTTGCACCAAGGTGCCTGCATCCTGATTGCTCGCCACGGTTTCTCTGACCACCTATAGGTGACGATTACGTTGGTTTGCCGCTGCGTACTCAGAGCGGGTATGTCTTCACCAGGGAGAGTGAGATTGGGGGTGAGGCCGATGCTCCTACGCCTGTCGGTGGCTTTGTGTCTCATTTGAGTGTGACACGACGCTTACGATATTGTCGCATTTTCTTTGCCCTCCCCCATCTCTTGGCTATAATCAATTTCTCGTGGTAGCCGGCTTCGTTGCAGTCAGTCCAGCCCAGAAGCGAGGAATCGGCATAGGAGTTCACACGAGAGCGGGGGTGTCAGATGATCAAAGCGCTTCTCGTTGAAGACAATGACGTCGACGCTCAGCTCACACAGGATCTTCTTTCTGAATGGAGCATCGAGGAGTTCAGGATTACCCGCGTGAAAACGTTGGGAGAAGGACTCGCGCTTCTGAGCCATGAGCGATTCGATGCTGTGCTCTTGGACCTCTCTTTGCCGGATGCATTCGGTCTTCCTACGGTCAGGCAGGTTCATGCGACCAGTCCGACGATCCCCGTTGTCGTTCTGAGTGGCGTGAGTGACCAAAATCTAGCTCTTCAAGCTGTTCAACAAGGAGCACAGGATTACCTTGTCAAGGGGCAGGGGCATCCCGAGTTGCTTGCTCGTGCCGTCCGCTATGCTATTGAGCGGAAACGCTCCGAAGAACATCTGACCTATCTCGCGCAGTACGATCACTTAACCGGACTGGTGAATCGTACCCTCTTTCGCGATCGTTTAGTTCAAGCCATGGCTCGAACCAAGCGTATGCAACAACCGATTGGTCTCATGCTGCTCGATCTCGATCGATTCAAAGCGGTGAATGATACCTTTGGTCACGACATGGGTGACGAATTGCTCAAAGCCGTTGCGGAACGGCTCAAGATCTGTGTGCGGGAAGTCGATACCGTGGCCCGGATGGGTGGGGACGAGTTCACGATTATTCTTGAGGGGGTCTCGTCCGAACAGAACATCCTCGCGGTGGCAACACGTATTAATGAATCAATTGCTGCGCCGTTCGAGCTTAAGGGGCACCACATCTCTATCGGTGTCAGCATCGGAATCACAATCTACCCTCAAGACGATCATTCTATTGACGAATTACTGAAGCACGCTGACACGGCCATGTATCGGGCCAAACAGCAGGGTGGCAGTGCGTTTCATCTTCACGAAGCCTCAAGAAATCACCCGGCCAATCTCCTCCCATAGCACGAGACCGCGACGGACATTGCGGATCAAGGCCGGAGATATCTTCCCGTTCTCCGGGGCCACTGCTAATCTCTACACGCGGATCCCCGAAGATCGTGGTTTTCGATATCCTGATTCATCACCGTCCGATGTCCCCTAACGGCTGGTCTGTTACGATCAAGGATCCGCGTGGATTGGGGGTGAGAATATTTGAGGTGTCGAGTGACTCTCGACCGGGAGTAGGGCGGCAGTCTGGAGTGATCACGATCCCCCAGTGCTGATTGTCACTGCACGTATTGTTGACGAGGAGCGCTTCCGCATGATGAAAGAGAAGAATCCCGCTCAGCATATTCTCCCGACACTGGTTTCTCACGAGCTCAGGATGGCTCCCAGGGTCTCGCACCGCAATGCCGAAATGGTGGTTCGCGCGACAGATATTATCGGCGATTCTCGGTTGTGCACCAGCAAACACAAAAATCCCTGATTCCCGGTTGCCACAGACGTCGTTCTCAATAAATGTTGGCCGCGACTGTGGGCCATAAATCACCACGCCGGACAGAACACCTTCCGTGGCACGGCACTGTGTCACCGTACAGGAGGAGTCGAGGAGGTTCATCGCCGAGTGCTGATCGCTGCCAACATAGCGAAACGTGATGCCGGAGATACGACCGCTTGGCACTTGCTGAAGATAGAGGGGGCCTCCACGCCGGGAAAAGATTTGTACCTCATCTCGACCAGCCCCCACCAAATGAATTGGCCGCCCCGTAATAAAGACCTTGTCTTCATAGATTCCAGGGCGAACAAACACTTGATCCTGTTCTCCTGCATCGAGTAGTGCCGCACTGGGCCGTGGGTACGAATCACGATCATGTGCGTCGACAGTCAAGGTTTTCCCCCCGAGTGGATTTGGCGGAGGATCAGTCATCATCTTCTATTCCCTTCACGGTACTTTCTGCTGTTCACAATCTCCCTACTACTCCGGGGGAGGTGATCAAGCAGGCTACTGAAGAATAGCCCAGTACCATTCCGTCTCGTTCAGGCCTTCCACGCATCTCCCAGGATACGCATCTGGTTTCCACTCGCTGTGGTCTTGCTGAAAGAACTCTTTGAGTGTCTTGCGAACGCTTCATTCTGTTGGGGCAGCTGTGCAGACCATCGAAACGTACGCATTCCACGCGGTTCTTTCGCAACCCACCCAGCGATCGAGCGGCATTATTTCGACCATCACCAGGCAAGTCAAGCTCCCTCCAAACCATTGGCTAAAGCCACTTTGCTAGGTATGTGGCGTTATCCTGTCAAGGAGGTAAGCTCGTGAACAGATCGTACAAATCTGTCGAGCAGGCGGGGGAAGCCACTCTTGAACTCATAGTGTCGAACGCAACCAAGCCCGTGGATTCGTTGTCTTTTTAACTAGGCCGATTCGTTGCCTAGCGGCACGGCGATTGCGTCACCCGAGAAGACAGGCGCCGGGACATTGCGGAGCACTACGGAGGCATTATGGTGAAGATGATGAAGAGCCTGCTGTCAGGAATGATGATGCTGTGTTCTCTCAATCTGGCCGTTGCCGCTCCTTCCAACATGCAGGAATCGTCTCGACATCTCTATGATCGAGTGATGGAGGAGTTCAAGCACAGAGATTACGAGGCTGCCCTGGCCGGGTTTCGATTCTTTCTCGAACTCCACGGACAGTCCTCGCTGGCAGCGAATGCGCAATATTGGGTGGGAGAGTGCCAGTACCGATTGGGCCACAACAAGGATGCCTTGAAGTCCTTCTACCGTGTGGTATCCGACTATCCACTGAGTCCGAAGCTTGCGGCCTCGACGTTGAAGATCGGGCAAGCCTATACAAGACTGAAGGATCACGAGAAAGCTCGTATGACGTTCGAACGAGTGGTCGGTGAATATCCTGAAAGTGCTGAAGCAGAGTTGGCGCGGAAAGCTCTCGACGCGATGCCGTTGCGAGATGAGGAGCCGGCCTCTCAACTGACTGGCCATAGCGCCTCTGACTAATGCCGTCACAATGCAATCAGGGGACGTGTCAGCAAGATGCCGTGCAATCAGTCGTCATCGCTGACACCAAGCAGCTGGGCCAGTTGAGGGACGGTATAGGACGTGTTGGGACTCAAGATGGTCAATGGGATGCCGGCTGCTTGCAGGACAGATTGGATCTCTTGCTTCCGAGTGACCTCATGTGGCTGAGGAGGAGAACTTTCCTCAAGTAATACGACGTGATCCGCAGTCTTCGTTCCTGGATGGACCAACACAAAGTCGAGTTGCTTCAGAGCAATCTGTCTCAATACCTGTGACCGAGTCGTTCTTTCTGCCTCAACACTGACGATAGACCAGAGCGAAACCCTCGCAAAGACGAGGTAGTGGTCTTCTACGGCCAGCCGTATGAGGTTGTAGAGCAAGAGATCAGTGTTGGTCAGCAGAGGCTGAGGGCGTAATGTGACATCTTGGGGAAGGACAAAGGGCTCTTTCCTGGCCGGCTCAGCGGGTGTCGGCGTCTTGAGTCGCCAAGTCAGGAAAGCCAGGGAGGTCAGGAGCACGATGGCAAGGCCAACGAATACGAGGTCCATCGTGCCGCTATCGCCTGGAAAAGGATTCGCGCCAGCGAGGCCCATTCGGGACTATGGTGCCAAGGAGTACAGGATGGTTTGCGCCCGTTACAGACGGGATGTTGCCCCACTGGCCGGTCATGGTTTGATAGGCCAATAGAGCGAAGGCCACGGCCTCAAACACCTTACTGTCCCACCCCAAGGCCTCAAATGTGGTGACAGGAATCGGAGCGAAGACCGTCGCGAGGTGACTCATGATGGCATGATTACGGATACCACCACCGCCGACTACCACTTCGTCGATCTCACCGGTGATCCACCGTCGTGCAGTTCCCACCGCCTTGGCCGTCCACATACTGCATGTCGCCAATAGGTCCTCAATCGACAGGTTACGTTGCTGCTGAATCGCGATCAGTTCATTGATGAGATCAGGACCGAATGCTTCCCGCCCGGTCGATTTAGGTGGCCGCTTAGACAGAAAGGGATGGGCGAGCAGCTTGCCTAACAGTCGTGAGTCGACCTGTCCTTTCATCGCGAGTCTTCCATCACGATCCATCAACAACCGTCCGTCTGTCACACGCACCATGAGACTATCCAGCACCATATTAGCTGGCCCCGTATCGAAGGCTTGCACTCCGCTGAGGTGTCCCCCCTTCGGCACATAGGTGACATTGCTGATGCCCCCAAGATTCACCACCAACCGCGCGCGCCGCGCATGTTTTAAGAGTAGCGCATGTGCGACTGGCGTCAGTGGAGCGCCTTGCCCGCCAGCGGCAATGTCGCGTGAACGGAAATTGGCGACAGTGGTAATTCCTGTTCGTTCGGCAATGACGGCCGGCTCGGCGATCTGGAGCGTCGAACGAATGGCGCCGACCCCCGGGGCATGGATACCATGCGGAAGATGATGTACGGTCTGGCCATGAGAGCCGATCAAGGCCACGTTGTTTGGTTGAAGATTCGCCTGTCGAATCACGTGCAGTGCCGCGTTTGCAAACCATTCACCCAGTAGCGCGTTGAGGTGACAGATCTCGGCCACCGTTCCAGAAACCGACGCAGAGAGAATACGTTGCTGTAACGAGCGTGGATAGGGCAACGTGTGTGCTGCGAGGGTCCGCGCCTTCAGCGAGCGATCTCGGCCTGTAATGTCCACGAGTGCCGCATCGACGCCATCACCGGATGTTCCAGACATGAGCCCCACGATGTGCATCGTTGATTCCTCCAGTGATCGTCTCGCAAGCGATATCGGACCGCTACGCTAATCGAACTGCCCAGTGGGGTCAAGCAGGGAAACATCGTCAATCCAGCCCAACTATGCATGCAGATCGTTGCGTTGACAATGATAAGACCCGATGTTACCGTCCACGCCCATGTTAATCGTCCGGTCCATACTTTTCCTCTGGTGTCTTCTCGCCGGCATTGGCCTGATGACAGCACCTTTTGCCTGTGCCGCCTCGCCGACTGAGCCTCTCAACATCGTCGTCACGATTCCTGTTCTCAAGGATCTGGCTCAACAGGTGGGAGGGGATCATATCCGGGTGACCTCTCTGCTGAATGGCTATGAAAATGAGCACACCTATTCACCGAGACCAAGCGACTTGGTCTCAGTGCGAAAGGCCCGGCTGTTGTTCGAGGTCGGGATCGGTCTTGAGGTATGGGTCTCCTCGTTGGTGAAAAATGCCGGAAGCCCATCGCTTCGCGTCATCACGACATCTCAAGGAATCGGCCTGATTCGCGACCACGCAGATCCTCGAGATGGGATACACCAGGAGGGGAAAACAGCAGGATCAGGCGGCAACCCTCATATCTGGATGGATCCGGAAAACGTCGCCATCATGTTGCGCCATATCACCGAAGCGTTGATCGCGGCCGATCCCGCCCATGCTACGGACTTCCGAAACCGTCAAGCCGTCTATCTTCAGCAATTAGACCGGCTCAGGAAAGAACTCTCAGATCGGGTCAAGCAGTTACCAGATCGTCGTTTTGTCGCTCATCATCCTGCCTGGCCCTATATGGCAAGGCGCTTTGGTTTCGACGTGGCGGCGACCATTCAGCTGCAGTCCGGCACAGAGCCATCAGCCCTTCAGCTGCAAACCCTGATCAGCAAGATCAAAAAAGATCGGATCAAGGTCATTGTGTCTGAAATCCAGCTCAGCCAAAAGCTTCCCGAGCTCCTTGCCAAGGAAACCAAGACGCGAGTTGTCGTCCTGACTACGTTGCCGGGAGGCCTGCCAGGGACCGAGACCTACCTCGACATGCTCCGCTATAATGTGCTCCAATTAGCAAACGCCCTCGAGTTTCCCTAGCGGATTTGCGGGGCTCAACCAGTGCCGGAAGGAGCATCGGGTTTCGTGCCAGACTCCCAGGAGCCTATCATTCGGTTCGACCACGCGTCGTTTGGATTTCCCGGCGTCATCGCGCTCAAGGACATTTCTCTTTCCATCAACGCAGGCGAGTTCGTCGGCGTCATCGGCCCTAACGGATCGGGGAAAACCACACTCTGCAGAGCCGTACTGGGCCTCATGGCTCCCGTCGAGGGCCACCTCCATATTTTTGATTGCGCCTGCGATGAATTACGGTGTCACCACCGGGCGAAGATCGGCTACCTCCCGCAAAAGGGTGTTGTCGACCGCAACTTTCCGGTCACGGTGCTTGAAACGGTGATGATGGGCCGTTATGGGGCATTGGGCTTGTTCAAGCGTCCAGGATCGAAAGATCAAGAGATCGCGATCGAATCTCTCACCCATGTCGGAATGGAGAGGCACACGGATACGGCGCTGGGCCATCTCTCCGGCGGCCAGCAGCAGCGTGTGTTTATCGCGCGGGCATTAGCCCAACAGCCGAAAGTCCTTCTACTCGACGAACCGACCACAGGACTAGACATGACCGCTCAGCATAACGTAATTGAGCTGGTCGAACATCTACACGACGAACTTGGACTCACTGTGCTCTTGATCACCCATGACATCAATATGATCCGTTCACGAGTGGACCGGCTCGTGCTCCTAAAGACCCGCCTCTACGCCGCAGGGCCTCCCGCCGATGTGCTCAAACCGGAAATCCTCAGTGAGGTCTACGGGAAAGACCTGGTGATTACGGAGAAAGATTTCGTCATTGTCGAGGACTACCACCACCATTGATACTAATACCCCCTTCTTTTTAGGCCTCTCCATTCGTTGAAAGCGTTCAATTCGGACTCCTACAATACGGCCTTCATTGGGAGGCCTGTTATGAAATACAGCCATTGCGTTTTCCGGCTAGCCGGTTTGATCCTGGGTGGCCTAGCACTGACAAGTTGCGGAAGTGGGGGAAGTAGCGATGGTGGGACAACTCCCCTGATCGCATCGCCAACGCAAACGACTGTTTCGGGAACGGTTCAAGCGCCAGGGGGGGGCAAGTCGCTCTCTTTGCAAAGCCGAGTTTCATCTACCGGTTTGCTAATCTCTTCATCAGTGAAGGTTATGCCTCGATGACTGGATTAAGTCCTGTACTCAACGGAACTGTTGTTCAACTCGGACGTATCGGACAAACTACCCCGTTTGTATTCACGCCCATCACGTCAACCAGTATATCAGGGGGAAGATATTCTTTTAACCTGACCAACCTAGGGCTTAGTTTTGCGAATGATCTAGTAGTGCGAGTAGCGAATGGCCCTGTTCAGATGCGCGCTTTTGTAACTGGATCCACAGTGGATCTCAGCCCTGTCTCAGAAACGTCAGTACTACTGGCGCTTCAGCAGCTCGGCGGGCAACCTCTTAGTCACCTCACTATCCAAGAGATCACTGATATTACGGGGGCCGTTAATATCATAGCGAGCTTAAGCAACAGTGCGATGGGCAATGTTCAGCAAACTATCGACGCGCTAAAGACTTTGGTTGTAGCGAACGGAAACCTCACAGCTTTTATTGCCGCGTCCGCAGGCCAAACCGTACAGGCCGTAGGCGATATTGGAAACTTTTTCCCATTTAGCCAAGGGAACTTATGGGAATTTCGAAAGACGCGGTCGAGTATGGGAGCACACCAAGTCTATACCAATACACTCTCGATCGTTGGCACTAGAGGCATTAATGGGGCAGACACGCTTGTGTCGAAGGAGAGCAATCCGGAGAATAACGGGATTGCTGAAGAGGAATACCTTGTTAAGACTATTACTGGAATCAGCATTCATGGTTCACAGCCGGCCAATGCGATAACTCCTCAAGTAGTCCCATACCAAGCAATCCGCTTTCCGCGTTTAGCAAGTTCGTATCCTTGAACAAGATACGCATAAACTATATCTGGCATTCCGGTCGATCTGACCGTTGAAGTCGACGTAGCAGATTTTGAAAGCGTGACGGTTCCGTCCGGCACATATCCCAAAGCGTTGAAAGTAGTGACCACTCAGGTTGCAACATTGGCTGGAGATTCAGCACCAATAGCTACAGGTACCCAAACCACATGGTTCGTCTCGAATATTGGTCCAGTAAAGTCTGTTGTGGCCACGAGCGATCAGACCGACACTGAGGAGCTCTCTCGTGCTCCTATCGACGGTGTTGAGCACGTCGCAGGTGCTCAACACCGTCGCGTTGTTCTTATGGCAAACGACCTGGCCTATGACCGTCTCACTGGGAAGATCTTTGCGTCGGTGCCAGGAAACCCGGGCTCTATTTCAAGAATTAATCCGGTAACGGCTGTTGTAGAAACTTCGATCACGGTTGGTAACCTCCCTAATCGTCTTGCGTTATCTGATGATGGACGGAACCTTTTTGTATCTCTTGACGGTGAGAGTGCCATTCGTCGCGTTGACCTCTCTACCTTTTCAGCGCAAGAAACATTCCCTTTGGGCACAAGCTCTGTCCCTGGATGTGGAACTCTGTCGGTAAGCGATATGGCCGTTTTACCAACGAACCCCACCCTCCTCGTTGTGTCGAAAAAATGGGGATGCAGCCCTCAGTTTTATGAGGTTGCGGTTTATGACAGGGGGGTGCAGAGACCAAATGTGATCCCCAGGACACTTCCTGGCGTGATAAGTATATCAATCGATTATGTTGAGCCATCCGCTTCTCCATCTACTGTCCTTGGGGCGAGTGCTTCCGGGCCCGAGAATTTCTTCATCATCACAGTTGGTTCAGATGGCCTATCTTTAAGTCATCGTTCACAAGTATTGTCTTTTGGTCCACAAGATATGAAAGCTGACTCTGAATTTCTCTTTAGCGGAACTGGTCAGAAACTGGATCCTGCTACAAAGGCCATTGTGGGTCAGGCGCAAGATCTGTCTACTATTCCAACAGTAGGTTCCACAAGAGTTAGACCAGACCTTTCTGCTCAGCGCTTGTTTTACTTGCCGTCAGAAGTAGTTTCAGGTATGCCTATCAAGCTACAAGCATACGATTCTTCTTTCTTTCAGCATATCGGAACTTCCCAGGTGCACGACGGAATAAATGGATGCTCAGG
>JBBRRN010000072.1:0-10865 GCA_038200685.1 Nitrospirales bacterium | reverse complement strand
AATTATTCAATTGTAAACAACCCCTAGTAAAGTTTATGCTGCGATCAATGTTCTTTGTGATTCTTAACCTTCTGCGAGTGAGTCTACCATCGTCATCCTCAGAAGTATCCGTGACTCCTGCTGGTCAGAGGAACCGACCGCCTGTTTTCTTGATTGCATCAGAGAGTGACATTCGATGAAGCATCAACCACAGTATCGAAACGATTGTCGGTCATGGTGCAACGTCCTTGCCCTCGTGATGGCGTTCTTCGTTCTGCCTTATATTACAGACATTCCCTACTTAGATGACCAAGCCTCAACCCATGATGCAGAAGAGAATGCAAAGGTTGAGGGAAAAGCCGAAGCGGGCGATAATAAGATCCCTCTCGTTGTCGGTGACGTTCAAAACGATTCTACAGTTGGACACGGTCTTACCCTACAGGGTGTCTATCAGAGAATTAACCTCCCAACTAGGGGAACCCCTTCTTCTCAGCGTCTTGTTCATACCTTAATCATCTCCAGGCCTCCTCCCGTCGCGTAGCCGTTTCCGGTCTTCAATCTCGCAGTGAGATAGAGATGATCGTGAATCATTGGAGTGATTCATTAATCTCGTCTGCTGCCCGGCTTTTCATTTTAGCTAAGAGGTGCCAGTTGCTACAGAGTCAAGCCACGAGGCAAAACAACCTACATCTGCGTCGGTGTGCTACGGAGACCGCGGTGTTCTGTGATTTCGATGGGACCATTACCTGCGTTGATGCCACCGACGCGATGCTTGAGACATTCGCCTTGCCGGCTTGGCGTGATTGGGAACAGCGGTGGGTGGACGGCGAAATCACAAGCCAAGAATGTCTCTCTCGTCAAATCGAACTGATCCAAGCAGACCGGGAAACCCTCATCCGATTTGCGGGCGATCTTCCGATTGATGAGGGGATCATTGCGCTCGATCGCCGATGCACAGAAGAAGGAGTCCCTCTCACCATTGTGAGTGACGGAATCGATCTGCTCGTTGAAGCAGTCTTACATCGGCATAATCTTTTGCATCTCCCGGTCTATTCGAATCATCTTCGCTGGGATGATACAGGCAGGCCATCACTCAGTTTTCCTTTCGCTGTGCAAGAATGTGAGAGTGGGGCCGGTACCTGTAAGTGCGCGTTAACGCTCCCGTCAGATTCCTCGTTTTCCCGGACGGTCTATATCGGAGACGGCCGATCAGATCAGTGTGTGTCAGCCAAGATGCAAACCCTGTTTGCCAAAGGGACACTTCGGGAATGGTGCGAGGTCCAAGGGATCACCTATCTCCCGTTTGAGACACTCACCGACGTGGCCGAACGGATCTTTTCCAAGGAGGCCCTTATCTTATGACACCTCTTCCTATGATCCACCTCAGCGAAGAAGAACTGCGCGAGAAGGAGGCGAAATATTGCTCGCACGGGGACACTGTGCACTATTCGCCGGTGCCAAAATTCTTTCAAGGCTGCGAAGGCAGCTTCCTCTATGACCGTGAGGACAAACCCTATCTGGATCTACAGATGTGGTACTCGGCCGTCAATTTCGGCTATCGCAATACGACGATTATCGATGCCCTCAAAGCGCAGCTCGATCGATTGCCCCAACTGGCCTGCCAATACCTCCACGAAGAAAAAGTGTTGCTGTCGGAGAAGCTCGCAAAAGAGTGTGTGCGCGCGTTTGATCTGAAGGGGCGAATCCAGTTTAACGTGGGAGGGGCGCAGGCGATTGAGGACTCGATGAAACTGGTTCGCAATGCCACCGGCAAGAGCCTATTCATGGCCTTCACCGGCGGTTACCATGGACGAACACTCGGCGCGTCGGAGATTACCTCCAGCTATCGGTATCGCCGTCGTTTCGGTCATTTCTCGAGTCGCGCGCACTTCGTGCCGTATCCCTACTGCTACCGTTGTCCGTACGGCAAGAAGCTGGACACCTGCGACTACTACTGTGTCAACCAGGTCGAGCGACTGTTCGAAACGGAGTACAACTCCTTCTGGGACGCGAAGGTCAATGAGTCGGAGTTTGTCGCATTTTATGTCGAGCCGGTTCAGGCCACCGGTGGATATATTGTTCCTCCGCCGGAGTACCTCTCGCGGCTGCAAAAGATTCTGAACGATCGGAAGATTTTGTTCGTAGACGATGAAATTCAGATGGGGTTTTTCAGGACCGGCAAGTTTTGGGCAATAGAAAACTTTGGTGTGAAGCCGAACATTGTCGTCTTTGGGAAGGCCATGACGAATGGTTTAAATCCCATCTCGGGGCTATGGGCAGAAGAATCGCTTATTTCGCCTGCGAAGTTTCCTCCTGGGTCCACGCATTCCACTTTTGCGTCCAATACGCTGGGGACGACAGCTGCGCTTGCGACGCTCATGTGGATTGAGCAACAACAGTATGAGAAGAAGGTTGTCGAATCGGGCGCGTATTTTCTCGAGCGGCTTGAAACGCTGAAGAACCGCCATGCCGTCATCGGAGACGTATCCGGGTTAGGCATGGCCCTTCGTATCGAAGTCACGAAACCTGATCGATTCACCCCGGACAAAGAACTGACGGACCGGATTTTCGAAGCGGGACTGGCCGGCGGAATTCCTTCATCCCGTGGCCCCATGGGATTAGTGTTGGATATCGGCGGGCACTATAAAAATGTCTTCACCTTGGCGCCGTCGCTGGACATCACCCGAGCTGAAATCGATCTGGGGATCGAATTGCTCGAATATTTATTTACCACTTGCGCGGAGGCATGATGAGGCCGCGTCGCGTGACACGTGCGGGGCTTTTGGACGGGATGGTGAATCGCCAGAAGACAGATTTTTCGCTCCATGCGGGGTCCAACGTGCTGGTCTATCTCGTTCATGGTGTTACCGGCACCCCAGCCGAAATGTTCTATGTCGCGCGGGAACTGGCCCGGAAGAACAGATGGGATATCTATGCACCCACTCTTCCCGGACATTGCACCAGACTGAAAGACCTTGTGAAGACCAATGAACGGGACTGGAGTGAGCACGTGCAAATGCAACTCTCTTTTGCACGGGACCAATACGAGTACGTGTTTGTCGTGGGTCTGAGTGCTGGGGCGCTGTTGGCATTAGACGCGTCCACGGTTGTCCGTGTGGACGGGGTGGGAGTCCTTTCCCCTACGTTTGTGTATGATGGATGGAATACGCCCTGGTATTATCCAATCCTGCCCTTCTCCATGAAGGTGGTACCCCTAGCCTTACAACACCTGCTGTTCCATATAGACGGTCCCCCTTTCGGGATTAAGGACGAAGAACTGCAAACCGCAGTGCGAGAGGCCTACCGCCCCATGGCCATTCTGCGTGAGTGGATGAACGATTGGCGGACTCGGCAGAAGGCGATGCCAGACACTCCATTACCCCCTTCGTCTGCGGCATCGAAGGGTTACCCGCTCTTTCCGTTGAGAACGCTCACCGAGATTGACAGACTGATTGTACGGGTTCGAGCACGGCTGCACGAGGTCACAGCCCCTACGGTGATTCTCCAAGCGCGCGAAGACGACATGACCAGCCCCCGCAATGCGTCCATCGTCTACGACGAGATCTCATCAGAGAAGAAACAGCTGGTATTGCTGGATGACTGCTACCACGTGATCACTGTCGATAAACAGCGAGAAGCCGTTGCCAGAAGTCTGACGACATTCTTCGACCTGCAGATGGCGGGCAGGATTTCCCGTCAACAGGAGCAGGTCAGTCAGGTGGCTCTCTCGTCTTGAACCGCTAACGGTGATTCTGACGAAGAGGATTATTAGTATGATTGCGGAATAATATGGAAAGGAAGGTACCTATGGCTTCTGACTTAACGGTTGCGGATCGGATTCGGACCGAGCTTGCGAAGCGTATGAAACATGACATCAGTAGGATCCAACCACAGCATTCCCTGCGGGAGGATCTTGGCCTGGATTCGGCTGATTCGATTGAACTCGTATTCTCATTGGAGGAAATGTTTGATCTTGAAGTCCCAGACCAAGACTTTAGAAAATTGACGACAGTTTCGTCGGTGATTCAGTACGTAGAAGGGAGGCTTCTGACGGCGTGACTCCTCCATGCCCACGAATCCGTAACTCTCCGATACATCTCATTTTGGGGCTGAAGGGGAACGGGCCAAAGCCACACCACAAGCCAAAATCCGATTTGCCCAACTCCACGGTATACAGTATCAGGGCGCAGGCATGGTAGCGCACAAACTGACCATTCGGTATGACACGCGTCACAAGCAACTCCACTCGACTCGAGAGACTTATGTGAACTGTATTTGCGCTGTCTGGCCTAAAATAAAACATTAGGATCGATCGAGCTAGAGATTGCTCCAACTGCGAACTGTGGCTGGAAGACAGTGGAGTTGAGCACATCATGAACACAAATAACTGTCAGTGCCGTCTCAAAACGGGTAATCCAGTCCTATAAACGCATTGAATCCATCCCGTCCATAGGCAAAGTCGGCACGGCCGACGACATATGGCTTGGCCATCAACCGGAAGCCTGCGCCGGGATTCACCTGCCAGTTGTTGAAATTAAGCTGCTCCCAGAGATTGGCCCGTTGCACGCGTCCCAGATCGAGAAAGGGCGCGATTTCCATCGCGATATCATAGCCGAAAATCTCACGCTCTTGTAGCAGGATGCGCTCCTCGAAGTTGAACAGAAGGGCGGAATTACTGATGAAGCGGTTTTGGCCGAAGGCGCGGAGAGTCGTCTCGCCACCCAGCATCGGGCGCTCATAAAACGGAACGCCACGTTGTACCTCTTCGGCCTGGCTCGTCGGCTGGGTTTCCAATTTCTCACCGGCCACGCCATCCGCCAGGAAACGGAACACGAAAATCAGCTGGCCCTGAGCATGGGGAATTAACGTGCGGGCATCGAGGGTATAGCGCCACCAGCGGTTGGGATCTTCATGTTTGAGATTTTGGTTGAACTCCCCACTCGCCGTGATATAGGTGCCTTTCGTGGGGCTCAGTTGATGATCGCGCGTGTCGTAGCGCAGAGTCAGGCGGTGTCCAATGATCTGCGCCCCTTCAATGCCCGCGACTTGCCCGAATCGTTGTCTGGTCGCGGGCAAGGAGTCCACAATGCCAGTTTCCACCTTCACATCTCGAAACCGCTCCGTGAAGAGCACGGCAAAGTCGGGAGTGAGTTTGATGCCTCCGGTGAGGGTGATCTTGATTTCCTCTGACATGTAGTTGGTCTCCTGTTGTTCCTGGGCTCGGTTGCCCAGGCCGAAAAACCGGTCCAACGGATCCTTAAACCATTGGACTTGCCCCCCAATGATATAGCGGCCACCGCCCGCCCCGACATCCTTGTATCGAACATCAATATCGCGCGCCAGGTGCTCAGAAATTGACCCGGTGATCTCATACTGAGCCGTGCTGGAGGGATAGCGGAAATAATTGCCGTTGATCGTATGTCCAACCAGGCGATTATAGAAATACTGCGGGACGATGAGTGTTCCGAGATGCCCGCGCGCATCTTCTTTCAAGATCCACGCCTGGCCGCCGAGCCAGTACCCTTCATTCCGGTTATACGCGAAGGCCGGAATCGGGATAAACGTATAGTCGCCCTTCTTGAGGTACGACTCCAGCGGATCCGGCTCCCGAGTTTGTGGTTCAGTTTTGGGTGAAGCAGTTTGCTCCCCTGTCTGTCCGCTCTCGTGAATTGCTTCAGCACGAGCTTTGCCTTGGAGCGGTATGGTTACCGTGAGTAAGAAGGTCAGAATATAAAGGAATGTTTCTATGGCGATGGTGTGAGTCAATCTGACCTTAATGAAAATGCTTAGAGATGCAAGAACCGATGCAAGGAAGTCGGAGAACAATATGCCGTGGCTCTAGGGATATTAAGCACCTGCACCCGAAAAACCACAACAAGAACATGGCCACGTCACAACTGGAGAGCATGCAAAACCGGGGGAGCTAAGCAGCCTTTTTAAGGTTTCCCGTACCGGCCTGCCGGAAGCCGAGATGCCACTCCCGAAACGTCTGTGCTAATTCACCATTGAGTACCTTTGTACGCGTCTGCAAGAGGCAATGGGCTCCCTTTGGGTTCCACTGCATTTGTTGCCGTTTGGTAAAGCGCTTGGCGACGACATCGTTCACCGCGGATTCGACGAAGCCCGTGCTCATTCTCTCTCCCTGACGATAACGCTCGCCGTAGTTGGGAATGAACGCGTGATTGTTGGCCATGTACGTGTGGAATTCTTCGACTACTCGCCAGAGTTTCTGCGTCGCCGAGTCTTTACTCTCCACAGCCGCGGTATCTAGATCCATCTCCAGGGTTTCCACGTGCTGGAGTGCTTCGTCGGTGTTCTCGTGCCAGAGATACCACTTGATGCGGTCGAGCACTTCCAATGTGGGCTCTCTCAACTCGCGCGTCTCATCATCCGTTCCGACCGTCATCGGCAAACCCTTGGCCGTCTGACGGAGGACGGTCAATCGCATGGTGACATGGAACCAATCGAGCACATGCTCGGCTTCTGGGCTGAGATCGCCCTGGAGGCTCCGCACGGTGTCGCCGCCATCGGAGAGAAAGACGATGGGCTGATTCAGTTGCAGTCTCTGGCCCTTGAGCGCTTCGAAGAGGCGGCGTTTGGGTGTGTCGTCATAGGAGTGTACGAGACCAACACATGTGCCGACGCCTTCTTCCGGCATAGATTTTTCCACAATCACTTCGAAGTGCATCTTGTTGTTATCCCACTGCCGGAGAAAACCGCCATCAATCCCCACGGTGAGAGGCGCCGGCGGGCGCGGTAACGTCGTCCATTCCCGCGGACAGCCTTCGATAAAACAATGTTGCTCAGGGCCGAGCCCAGCCTCGGCCCGTTTCGCCACGCGCTGCAGATGATTACGCACGCTAGTGGCGCGGACTGGGTGTCGGTGGGCAAGACGTCTTCGGGCAGCTGTGCCGCGAGCTCATAGGAGACCAATGACGCCCATTTCGTCTCCAGATAGAGTCGCTCGGACGAGCAGGGCTCGGTGAACAGATCGGCAAGCGGACTGAATGTGCGGGTTGCGTGCGGTTGGCAACCACACTGGAACCAGCGCGGACTGGGAAATTCCAGGTTCCCAAACAGCGTGCGGACCACGACCGGATGCTGATCCTTATGCCGAAACGCCTGGGCACAGTGAGGACAGCACTGCCGAGCCGTCAGATACGCGGCAATTTGCTGCTTAACGACCCGTCGTTGCAGGGTCGCGAGGAGCGTGGTGGCTTCCGCCAAAGTAATACCGACCGCATCGAGCCCTTCAGTTTCCCGTTCCAGGCAAGCCAGTTCTTGGATCTCTTCACCGGTTGCACGCTGAGTGATCAACTGAATCTTGAATTTCATAATTGACCCCCTTCAGTATGAAAACAGCCAGTCCCGATCACCCTGTGCATATTGCGTAGGCGAGCATTGACCTCGCGGCGGGTGAAGTCATCCGGGTCAAACAGCCGATCCTCTGTCATCCCTCCATTCTCCCCATCGCCCACGTCGTCGAAGTCGCTATCCCACCCATGACCGCCGAATAGTGCTTGGCATGTAAAAGGACCACCTTTTCGTAGGTAGCTCCCTGACGGAGAGGCGAGTGCAATTACACTTGGTAGAAGCATCAAGGCTTCAAGGTGAGCAATGGAAACTTTTCCTGTTCTGCAGGAAATGCCCAACCCTTTGAAAACTCAATTCGTCGGTTTGGGGATTGGAGCGAGGGTTTTTGATAACGGCAGACGGCGAAAAGGGATGTGCACTTCACGAGTCAGGGCGGTACTCTGGTCACGGTTTCAATTCGGGGTCTTACTCCGCGCGGGGCCCGATACGTCCAACTCCTGGCTTGCGAGATGACTCGTGCCAGGCGACCAAGATCCAGTTGCCGTTGCGTCGTTCGAGCACGCCGGTCTCACGGAGTGGAAGGCTGATGCGGCGTTGGTTCGAGCCTTGCCCAATGTACCGGATATAGTCGAGCTCCATCGTGAACCAGGCCGTTTCCCCACGAGTCCATACCGTCAGTTCATGGATGGGGAGCTCTAACTTGCTGACGGACTCGAACTCCTCCCGCAAGTCCTCGGCGAGTTCGTTCCATCCCACGTACTTGCGTCCGCCGATCGTGTAATTAATGCAGTCCTCGTCGTGGGACATCCATCGAGACATGGTGGAAAAGTCTCGATCCGCATTCGCCTGCACCACAGTCCGCATGACCTCTTCAGGGGTCGCGGGCTCAGCGGAAAATGCGGCCGTGTCAGGAGAGCAGAGGGGCAAGAGAAGCCCAAGCCACAAGCCCCCGATGCCGGGCCACGCCCAGGCCACACTACACAAGGAGTGGTCTCTCGAATATGTCTAGGGGAGTGGTGGTGGCGAAACCCGGGAGGTGCAGGCGCGAGCCAAATACCATAGGCCCTAAACCTACCTGCGTGTGGCATGTTTGTCAATTCACAGTTGGCGCGTCAGGAGGGAGGCCCGAAAGACAATGAAGGGCCGCCTTTCTAGGGAATGGGGCAAGAATCTGCTCATTTTGTGCTCAACTCCACCTCACTCCAGCCAAAGTTTGACATTTGGCTGGAATAGGCCTGAGTGAGCTGGGATAGGCTGGAGGAGGAGGCGGAAACGGTTTCCTGAACCGCTTGTCGGCTGTCCCAAAAACCTGCAAGAAATGGGTCTTCAGACCATCGAAATTTCGACCTGCCGAATTCTAGTGCTCCCATCAGAAGTAGGGCCCGCTGATTAAGAGTTCAGCGCAGGGCCAATCTGAGCCAACTCACGACGAGCTATCCGGAGGAAAAACTGAGGAATCGAAGAAATCATCGTCGTGATGGGTTGCGCTGGGTTGGGCTGTTCCGGTAGCAGCGTGGTAGCACGCCTACGATTTAACAATGCCAGAGACCTCGCCTTACAATGGCGGGCAAGGAATGGGTCCTTTCCCCTTAGGGTTCAAGGCATTCGATTTTTCCATGGTCCACTGGGAGATGTAGCAACCAGTGCCATCAAGTACAACGAATATCATCGAGTGTGCGTTCCGTGGCCGCTGGCGTTCATACGTATTTGTCCAGGATGTTATTCGCGCACAGTTCTCTCGTGCTGACTCGCTCAGTGTTGTGTGAGGATGTCGGCTCCACTGAAGGACTGGAACATGCTGTCCAAACAACTGGGGCCACCTCTATCGCTGGTCTTCGAAGAAGCGGATCGCGTTGAGCAACTCAGGAAAATTGTAAATAATATAATTAGGCTTTACGCCCTCTTTGTCCTGCGTCCCCTGATTTGACTTGAAAAAGACCGTCTTCATCCCGAGTCTCTGCGCCCCATACACATCGCGGTACATGTCGTTGCCCACAAACAACACCTCTGACGGCCCCATGTGCATGGCGGCCAAGGCTGCGGTAAACAGGCGTTTGTCGGGCTTGCGATGCCCGAAGTCTTCCGAGATGATGATCGGGTCAAAATAACCAGATAACCTGACGACGTTCAGTTCTGGAACTGCGTAGGCGGTCTGTCCATCGGAAATTATTGCGAGATGATATTTCGAATGCAGATGCCGAAGGGTGTCCTCTACGCCAGGATAGGGCTGCAATCGGAAGCGTGAGGCCGCACGGTGCGTTTCGGCAAGAAGTCTCGGGAGTTGTGCAAGCTTCTCCGTCGGCAAACCGCGGGTGAAGTCCGTCGCGTGCTGTGTGATGATCTCGCGGAAGACGCCGATGGCATCGAATTCTGGGTGACGCTCACCGCATGCCGCGCGTTGTTCCGTTATGATTTTGAAATACACATCTTTCAGCACGTTCGGGTCGAGTGCGATGCCTTGATAGGACAACAGATTGCTGAGGATACGATATACCTCATCGTGCCATTCGTCTGTTTGGATATTCGACAGCGTGCCGTTGATATCGAACAGAATCCCTTTAACGATCATTTAACAGCTCCTCAGGCATGCTTTTGCCTCATTAATCAGACGACGGCGGTAGTCCGGTTCAATCCAACTGTTTCGTGCGATGCGCAGTAATGTAATACCCATGTAGAACGGTGTCCTACCGGTGATCGAGTGAAAGGCGCTAGTGCGGTGTGGGAAGTGGCAGGCATATTCCCAGAGAAAGTGGCCGATGAACGGGTCGGCGGCGTCCTTGTTGCCGGTTGCACGCATGAAGAAATGCTTCAGTTCTCCGGCGATGCGGCCGGTGTCGAACACGCGATCCGCGCGCTTGGTTCGCTCCAGATCAAACGTGATGACTTGTAATCCTCCACCGAACATAAAGTTCGCTGGTGTCGCGTCCCCATGCACGCGTACCTGCTGGTCTTCCCACATCCTCGGCTGATTGCGCCACTGGTCCCGCAGCCAGTACAACTCGCGTGCCTCGTCCTCTCCGATGGCCCTGATTGCAAGCAATCTGTCGATCAGGCGATCCATATACTCACAGTCTTGGTGAAACTCGACCCCCACGCCGATGGCCGTCCGGTTGTGAAAGGCCGACAGGAAGTATGCGAGTGCGGTGAGTGTATGATAGAGCTTTCCGTGGTCACCGCTCTGAATCACTTCCCGTATCACGTCGCTGAGCAGGACTCCCTCGCAGTATTCGGTGACCAGCAGCGCGTTCATCGAGTAGTTGCGACCCAGCGGCCTGACGACGTGGTGGGGATAGCCCGTCAGTCCATACTCGCGCATCATGCAGAGCGTGTCGAATTCGTGCGTCAGGCGTGCGGCAGCCTTCCCTGTATCCTTCTTTCTTGATGAGAGAAAAAACTTGCCGATGACCTTGGTGCCGGTATGGCGGTCTTCATACAGGTACACGTCATTTGAGGCATTGAGCCTGAATACACGATACGTTGAACTACCCGAAGCGCCGCTGATCTGCGGCTGGATGTCATGCTGGAGATACCCGTGCAACGGGTCGTGCTCCGATAGTCGGCCATGATATTTT